>JAJDCW010000317.1 GCA_029260635.1 Phycisphaeraceae bacterium
CTCCGTTAGCCGACTTTCGGCACGCTAAGGCCACTCATACCAGGGACACACCCGTGACGGGTAAGGCGATTATCACCGGGGGGGCGGGCTTTATCGGCTCACACCTCGCGACCCGTCTGAAGGCGGCCGGCCTCGAGCTGACCCTCATCGATAACCTGTCCACCGGTCGGCGCTCGAACATCCAGCCGCTACTGGATGACCGATGCCGATTCATCGAGGCGGACGCCTGCGAAGCGATCGGGGATGAGTCGCTGTGGGACGGGGTGGGGCAGGTCTACCACCTCGCGGCCGCGGTCGGCGTGCAGCGCGTTATCGACGACCCCGCGGCGATGGTTCACAACAATGTCGAGCAGACAGCCGCCGTTTTGGACGCGGCTCGTAAAGCCGATGCATCCGTTTTGATCGCCTCGTCAAGTGAGGTCTACGGCAAGTGCCCCGTGCTGCCGCTCCGCGAAGACATGGAACTGGTCTACGGCCCGACGACGGCCTCACGCTGGTCTTACGGCTTAACCAAAGCCATCGACGAACACCTGGCGATCGACATGCACCGCCGCCACGGCCTGCGTGTCGTGATTACCCGGCTGTTCAACACGATCGGTCCACGGCAGGTCGGGCATTACGGGATGGTCGTGCCACGTTTTGTCGAGCGGGCCGTGGCCGGCGAGACGATCGATGTCTACGGCGACGGCACGCAGACCCGCGCGTTCTGCGATGTCCGCGACGTGACCCGCGCGATGACGGAACTGATGGCTAAGGACGACTGCTTCGGCCGGGTGTTTAATCTCGGCTCCGACCAACGCATCACGATCAACGAGCTGGCCGACCGGATCATCAAACTTGCCGGGGGTACGGCAAGCAAGCGGATGGTCTCTTACGAGTCGGTCTTCGGGCCTGACTTTGAAGACCCCGCGCACCGTCTGCCTGACACGACACGCATCAACGAGGCAATCCAATTCAAGCCGGAGATCTCCCTGGACCAGACGCTGACCGAGCTGATCGAGCTGCGGCGTGAACAAGCCGCGGCGGTAGGGGCCTCGTCGGGGGGGGGTGCGTGATGCGGGCGTTACTCGCACAGGTAACCGGGGGTTTGGCCGATGCCCAGACAACGGACCTGGTGGAGGTTCTGGAAGCCGTTGGGCCGACGAATCTGACGCATGTGATCGCCCCGTATATGGGTGTGTTTTTCATCGCCTTCTTTGTGGCGATCATCACGACACCCCTCATGCGCATGCTCGCGATCCGAAACGGGATCGTAGACCTGCCGGACCTGAAGCGCAAGAACCACATCGAACCGGTGGCGTACCTCGGCGGGGTCGCGATCTTCCTGGGCTGGCTGACGGCGATCGGTCTGGCTTACTTCGTGGTCAGTGAAGCGGAGATACTCCGCCAGGCGGACTTCAACCCGCTGCGCCTGATACGGACCAACCCGCTGGTCAGCATCATGCTCGGCGCGGGCGCGATCACGCTGACAGGCCTGTTCGATGATATCTACGGGATCAACCCGCGTGTGAAGATCGGCGGGCAGCTATTCGCGGCCGCGGCGCTGGCGAACTACAACGTCGGCACGCAACTGATCGCCTCGGTGTTTGCGATCTTCAGCATCGACGCGATCCCCATCCCCTGGGACCTGCCGATGGTCGGCACGGACCTGCTGCCGATGTTGAATTACATCCTGGGGACCTGCCTGATCGCCGCGATGGTGCTCGGCGGCTGCAACTCCATGAACCTGATCGACGGGCTGGACGGCCTGTCGTCCGGCGTTACGGTGATCGCGGGGATCGGGTTCCTCTGCATCGCCAGCTACGTCGCGTTGAATAACCCCGACCCGGCGCAGGACCCGATCCGCATCGTGGTTTGTCTGGCGTTGATCGGGGCGGTGCTCGGCTTCCTGCCTTACAACTTCAACCCGGCAAGCATCTTCATGGGGGACACCGGTTCTCTGCTGCTGGGCTACCTGTGCGTCGCGTCGATCCTGCTGTACGCCAACGCCGGCGGGCAGAGCCTGTTGCTGGTGACCGCCGGGCTGATCGTGTTTGCCGTCCCGATCACCGACACGTCGTTGGCGATCTTCCGCCGAAAGATGCAGGGCAAGCCGATCCTCAGCCCCGACAGCCAGCACATCCACCACCTGCTCCGCCGCAGCGGGCTGAGCGTCAAGCAATCGGTCGGCGTGATCTACCTGTTCGCGGGCATGTTCGCGGCGCTGGGTTACACGATGGTCGCGTTGGACCTCCGCTGGCGTTACGTGCTCGCGGTCTTCTTCGTGTTGTACGGGTTTATCGTGGTGACGGCGTATAAGTACGGCCGACAGTACGCGCTGCTTCACCCGGCGGATAAACCGATCGTGGATGAGGTCGTCCTGCCCGAGGCGATCGACGGGGACAGCAAAGAAGAAGATGATGCCAACGGAGCGGACGCCTCAGAAGCCTCTGCCGAATCCAAAACCGGCGGCTCCACGACCCATCCCGGCCAGGCGTGACCGCAGGTCCCACCTGTTTTTTAATAATGATGGTCGAGAGGCCGTGCTATATCTTGCCCAGCCATTGCTGCGCCTTGCGGATAGCGGCGGTGTTCAGGCTGTAGAACCGGCGATTGCCCTGGGCGCGTTGCTTGACCAGCCCGCAGTCGCGGAGTACCCGAAGGTGCATCGACAGGGCCGGCTGAGACACCTTCATCCCGCCGAGCAAGTCTGTCGCGGACACCTCGCCCTTGCTCAACAGGGCGAGCACCTTCCGCCTGGCCGGGTTCGCCAGACCACGGAAGACATCGGTCCGGTCGGCATCGCTAAGCATGGGTCGTGTCATGGATTTATATATAAGTTATTAGTGGTTTTGGTGCAAGCGGATTGGATTCGTGTGCGGGCTTACCCCGGCAAAGCAGGACCCACACCTGTCGGATTCAATCCGGCACGGTCGTTACCGATCCAGTCATCGTAAAAATACCGCGTCGCATGCGATGGATTGCAGGGTTGGGCAGTAGCAACCTATAAGCGGGCGGGCATCATGCTATAAACCCTATTGCTGAATGAACAAGGCCCACGCCTTGGACGTGGACCTTGTGGTCGGTGACCGTTGATATGTTTCTCAACCTATAGGGCCAGTGTCGGATCGCGAAAACCTATCCGGCGTTAGTCTTTGTCGTCTTCATCATCGTCTTCATCGTCATCCTCGTCGTCGTCATCTTCGTCGTCTTCGTGGTCATCATCGTCATCGTCGGCCTCTTCGCCTTCGTCGTCGATCGCCATCTCGCCGGTCAGCGCGTCGAACTCGACTTCTTTCACCTGGCCATCGGTCAGGACCATGATGCGGATCTCAAGCTCGTCGTCGTCGATGTCGTAGCCCGCGGCGATGGCGGTGCCGCCGGTGACGCTTTCGGCTTTGGCGAGAGCCTGGCTTAGTGTGAGCTTGGCCTGCGAGAGTCGGTCGGCCATGTCTTGTAACGACTGCTTTCGGTGGCCCTCACGGCCGTCGTCGTCCGCCATCGCGACAGACCCGCTGGTCAACCAGCCGCCCAGGACGATGGTGACTGCGATCAGCGCTAACAGGCTCAGGTTCATTCGTTGATGGCTGTGGCTCATGTCGGATATCCCTTTAAGAGTGAGGTGGTGGTGTGTGCATCAGGCGGGTCACGGTTTTGATGTCTGATGCTTGAATTGAGAATGATTATATAACGGTGAGTATGAAGGGATGATGAAGGGGGGCGGACCCCGTCCAATGCCCTTTGGGCCATGACCGGGCTTGGGGGCATGGAGCGGGGGGCATCTATTACATGTAGGTGCAGGAGTGGGGGCTTTTTAGGGGTATGAGGCATGAAGAGGGGCCCGGGTTGCAGGGGGTCTGGGGGGTGATACAATGTTTGGCCGTGGGAAATTCCGGGGTAGCTTCCGGTGGGGTCGTGGTTTACGCCGAGCTGAGGCGGTAAACACGAACCGAATGATGTTTTTTTCAGTCGGCAGGGATGTCGGCTTAGTTGTTGTCCGGCGGAGGCCGTAGCGCCCCGCTGGTGGTATTTCCGAATCACTTTTTTGACAGACTGAGGGTAGGCTCGATTCAGTAAGCCTATCGAAGGAGCTTGGCATGGCATCGTTGGTCAAAGACCTCGTCGAAGCGGGCATCCACTTCGGCCACCGCGCAACGAATTGGAACCCGAAGATGGCCCCGTACATCTTCGGCAAACGTAACCGCATCCACATCATCGATGTCAAGGAAACGATCAAGGGCCTGCTACTGGCCCGCAAGTTCGTCACCAAGACCGTCGCCGGCGGCAAGGACGTCCTTTTCGTCGGGACCAAACGCCAGGCACGCGGCATCATCGAGGCCAACGTCACCGAGTGCGGCATGCACTACGTCACCGAGCGCTGGCTCGGCGGCACGCTGACCAACTTCCGCACCATCCGCGAACGCCTCAAGCGCCTGGAAGAACTCGAACGAATCGAGGAGTCCGGCGAGATCGATAACTACTCCAAGAAGATGGAGAGCCAGCTCCGCCGTGAGAAGTCCAAGATCCTGCGCAACCTCGAAGGCATCCGCCGGATGAATAAGCTCCCCGGCTGCATGATCGTCGTCGATGTGAACAACGAGCAGAACGCCGTGAAGGAGGCCCGCAAGCTGGGTATCCCCACCGTCTGCCTGATCGATACCGACTCGGACCCCGATTTCGCGGACATCCCGATCCCCGGCAACGACGACGCGATGCGAGCCATCGAGGTCGTGATCAAGAGCCTGTGCGCGGCGATCCAGGAAGGCAAGACCAGCCGGGTCGCGTTGAACGAGGGCAAGGACGGCCCCGACGCCGGCGAATCCCCCCGCAAGCGCAGCAGCCGGTCGCAGTTCCGCGCCGATGAGCCTGCTGCAGGTGAAGCCGCCGAGGGTGCCGAAGCCCCCGAGCCCGCCGCCGCCGCCCCCGCGGGTGACAAACCAGCCTGAAGGGTACCCGCGTGCACGGGCGCGTGACGTACTCATTAATTTAATAACTAAACCGACTCACCCGGGCGAAAGCCCTACAGACATGGAGAGACAGACCATGGCGATTTCCGCCAAGGACGTGATGGCCCTTCGCAAAGCGACCGGCCTGGGCATGATGGAATCTAAGGCCGCCCTCGAAGAGGCCGGCGGCGACATGCAGGCCGCGCAGGACCTGCTACGCAGTAAGGGCCTTGCCAAGATGGACGGCCGTGCCGACCGTGAGTCCGCCGAGGGCAAGGTCGCCGTCGCCGTCTCCCCCGACGGCAGCAAGGGCGCCATCGTCGAGATCAACACCGAAACCGACTTCACCGCCAGCAACGAGGCTTTCGTCAAGCTCACGCAGGACGTCGCGAACCTCGCGCTCGAACAGGACGCCGGCGACGTCGAGAAGACCGACGCCATGCAGGCCCTGATCGACGAGGTCCGTCTGGTCACCAAGGAAAACGTCCAGTTCAAGGCCGGCAAGGTCCTGGCCGGGAATGTGGGTTCCTACATCCACTTCACCGGCAAGATCGCCGTGCTGATCGAGGTTGAGGGTGACGCCGACAGCGACTTGCTCAAAGACCTATGCATGCACGTCTCCGCCGCGAGCCCAACGCCGTTGGGCGTAAACGAAGACGAGGTCCCCGCCGACATCCTCGCCAAGGAACGCGAGATCGCCAAGGCCCAGGCCATCGAGTCCGGCAAGCCCGAAGCCATCGCCGAGAAGATGGTCGAAGGCAAGATCCGCAAGTACCTGGACTCGGTCGTCCTGACCCGTCAGCCGTTCGTTAAAGACGACAAGAAGCAGATCAAAGACCTGCTCCCCAAGGGCACGACGATCAAACAGTTCGCCCGCTACCACGTCGGCGGGTAAAGCCACGCCGATCACAACATGAAATAGCACTATCAACCCCGGCTTCGGCCGGGGTTTTCTTATGCGCGTTCAAGGTGGATAATACGGTGGTGCCGTGAAGCTGAGGCCGAATTCATGAGTCTAACCGTGTTGTCCGTCCGTGAGGGCCATGCCGACGACCTGCCATTCCTTCGGCAGATGTTGATGGAAGCCTACCACTGGAACCACGACGGCCCGCTCCCGCCGACCGATGAATTCCTGAGTCAGCCACACATCCTGGCGCGTATGGACGACTGGCGGCAGGAGAAGGGCGACCGCGCCGTGATCGCCGAGAAGGACGGCCAGCCGGTCGGCGCCGCTTGGTACAACTTCGGCACCGAAGACAACCACGCCTACGGCTACATCAACCCCCAGACCCCCGAACTCGGCATCGGCGTCCACCGCAGCCACCGCTCCAAAGGCATCGGCCGACTGCTGATCTTCGCACTGATCGAACTCGCAAAACGTGAGGGTGTCGCTGCAATCAGCCTCTCCGTGGACCCCGCGAACTACGCGCTGAAGTTGTACGAGTCGGTGGGGTTTGAGTTATTCAACGAGTCGGAGACGTCATTTACAATGGTCTTGCAAGTGTGAAATCATTCCACACGGAGCCGTTCGATCGGGGCGTCTGGTGATCGATATTCGACGGTTATGATTGGATGTGGATCGTTTGCGTTAGATTCTAGGTCGATCTCAGCGGTAAATGAATCATCTCCGGTCTTCACCGTCATTAGGAGTCGATTATTTGGTTTCCTCTGGATTCGATAATGCGGGAATTCCCCATTTTCGGCGACGAGCATAACGGCCGCGATGCGTGCGGTTTTGAAACGCCCACGTGCGGTGGCGGTCAGATGCCACTGCGGTTCGGGTTCGGGGGCGGTGACCATGGGGTAGTCGGTCTTGGGTGGCAGGGGCCAGGCGTCAGTCTGGTACAGATTAAAACCATCATTTCCGAATAGATGGGCCTGCATGCGTTCGTTGCCGCGCATCGAAATGAAAGATTGTTCTTCCTGGTTCAGTTCCAGTTTATCCTTTGCGTGCATCAGCCACTTGACTTCGACCGGCTCGGGTGCCGTGAGATCGTCTACGATAAGGATCACGGACGGGCGGATCAGAACGACGTGGCGTGTGTATGTAGTCAGCAAGCCGTCGTAGCACGCGGCGGCCTCGCCGGAGACGTGCGCGACATGTGGGAGGCTCGTGAAGCCGGTGAGACGCCCGACGTAGCGGTTATCCTGGTTGATCTGTCCTTGGCCGTTGATCAGCAGGCAGTTGTGGGCGATGGTCTGCTGGGTGTACTGGGTGTGGAAAGGCGAGTGGTGCTGTGGGTAGCGCTTGCCGCCGGGGATGGCCAGTGCCTTGCCGCCTTTCATGATGACGAAGCTGTTTTGCTCGGCGTGACCGTGGCTGACAGCGCCGAAGGGCGAAGATTTGAACAAGACCATGAGGTCGCGGTCGGGGCTTGTCAGGTCGGAGTGCAGCGCCCCCCAGCCGATGCCGTGAAACGCGCGGTCGGGCGATAGGTCAGTCGGCGGGGTGGGTGCCAAGTCGTCGGGCAGGATCATGCGCAGCAGGGGACCTGTCCGGCCGAACGAGGCGCTGGCCATCGGTTCCTGGTCGACCCACCAGCGGATAACCGGGTCGCGGTACTTCAGGGCGTGGTACTGCAGGATCGAACGGGCTTCACCGGCCCGCCTTGTTGCGGACCCCGCTTCGCCGTCACCGAAGGGTGTGATCTCGCCTTTAGGCGCCATGCAGTAGGCCGGGAAATAACGGGCAGATCGGAAGTAGGGTTTCTGCCAGAGGTCGTAGCCTGTCGCCGCTTGCAATGAGTGAAGTGGCGTGATGAAGCGGTCGTTGTAAGAGAGGAAGTAGTTGACGCCTTCGGCCCATCCGCCGTCGCTGCCCGCCCAGTGGGGGAACACTGTCAGCAGCGCGCGCATTGCGTAGTCCATCCACTCTTCCGCGACCGGCTCTTCTGCCAGCGCGATCGAGAACTCCAGCAGGTAGCCCGGAAGCCGCCCGTCATGGCTGTAGGCTGCGTAGTTGAGGAAGTCACGGCGTTGCAGGCGGGTCAGCATACTATTGCCGTGGTCGATGAGCATGGCCCGTACAGCTTGCCGTTCATCTTCGGTCAGCAGATCGTATAACCAGTCGTAGGCCTGAGGGGCCGTTCGTGCGATCCTAAGGCCGACCTCGTCAAACCCTTCATCCAGCGAGGCGATCCCGTCTGTCTCCCAATCCAGCAGATTCAACAGGTGCGCCTTGGCACGTTCGCCGTAGACCTGCTCGCCGGTGAGCAGGTACATCAGCGCCATCGGTGTCATCCCGCCGTGGTAGGTCCGGGTAAAGTCCTGGTAGGCGGCGCGGTAGGCGGTACGGCGGGCGGGGTATTCGGTGTCGATGTCGTACTTATCAAAATCGGGCTTTGCCATCAGCGGCAGGTCAATCGCCGCATCTGCGCGCTTACGTAGTTCCTCGAAGGCGATCCGCCGCGTGTTGTCCAGCGTTTCACGCACGGCGGGTAATTCGCTCTTGAGGAACAGCAGCCGGGGGTGTTCAGTAGGTACTCGCTCGAGCAACTCTGTGGGCGCGATCCAGGGCAACTCGTGAGGCCCATCGGTGATTGTGAACCGCTGTGCCGGCCGGGTCGTGAGCACTTCACCATCCGTATTAAGGGCGTCGACGGTCCATGTGTAATTACCGGGCACCAGTACACGGTCAGGAACATCGACCGGGTCACGAAGAACCTTTGAGTGATAAACCTCTTGCCCATCGTTATCCCGGATCGATAAGCGATACCAAACCTGATCGCGTGTCCCGGCACGCCACCAGCAGAACCCGGGCGGTGAGATATCCAGTGATTGCCCCGGCAGCGGTCGGTTGAAGTTCCCATTTGCTGGCTGCGTGTCGGGGAACTTCGCTGAGCCAGCTCGCTCCTGGGCCAAGGCTGCGGCAAAGCAGGTCGCAAGAATCAAGGCCACGGTCGTTACGAATCGGATCATGCCTGGCTCCTGACTTCTAAAAAATCATGCAAAAATGGATGATTCACTCGGACTGATCAACCGACGGTTCGTCCTGCTGGACATAATCCGGGTTCGGCCTTGCGAAGACGGCGAGGTTGGTGCCGTTTTTTCTTAGGACGCCGGGGTTGCCTTCGGTGTCTTTGCTGCTGGGGTAATTGAGTACGCGGGGTTCGGGGTCGGCGATCGTCATGGTCGTGGAGCCGCCGCCGTCGAGGTTCAGGGCCTGCACGGCACCGAACTCGATCATGAGTTGGGCGAGTTCGTTCAGGGCGATGCCTTCGGAGAAGCCGGGCTGTCGGCCATCGACGGTGACCAGCAGCAGCGTATTCTGGTCGGTGATACCGATGGCGGTGCGTGGGTGCTTTGTGGTGGAGAACTCGCGTTCGTCGGTGGTGGGTTTGCCGTCGGTGACGATGGGGTCGCTGCCGGAGACGGCGTTGTAGAGCTGAAGCTCATCGCGGGGCGTGCGTGGAGCGGTGACTTCGTAGGTGTTGTCGGTGCCTTTGATAATTGTGGGGCGGTTGTGCTCGTCGATGTTGATGGCGGTCCAGTCGCCTCGGAAGGGGGAGACTTGCTCGCCGCGTGAGACGACCAGGCCGACGTTGTCGGTATCAGCGATGCCCATCTTGAAGAAGGAGGCGTTGATGGCGAGCTGGGCGTTGTGTTCGTTTAGGAATTCGAGTGTGGTCTGGCGGGTGGTTTCGTTGTTGGGGTCGCCGGGCTCGTCGCCGTTGGGATCGCCATTACCTGGGGTGACCAGGAAGGAGATGCCTTCTTCGGTCAGGTCGATCTCCGCGACGCGGATGACCAGGGGGCGGGGCAGGTCGTAGGTGATCTCGTGGAGCAGGACGCCTATGAAGGGGTTGCTGACGGTGTCTTCTGCGCGGAGGGTGGGGGCGAGCAGGAGCAGGGCGAGGAGGGCGGGGGTGTATCGGGCGGTGATGCGGAGGGTGGGCATGTTGGATTCCTTTGGGGCTTTTGTGGGATTGTAGCTTAGAGGCGATCCGGGCCAAGGCCCCAAAG
>JAJDCW010000318.1 GCA_029260635.1 Phycisphaeraceae bacterium
ACCGGGTCGCTGGGTTTCTCCGTCTCAACCAGGTGCAGCAGCAGCTCCCCCATCCCCTCGCGCCCCAGGGCTTCGATCAGGGTCGCCGGGTCCAGCTCATCGGTTTGAGCGGCCGCAACGCTCGGTATCAGCAGTGAAACCAATAACAAATAAAGAACAAGCTTTAGCCGCGGATTAACGCAGGTGTACGCGAATCGGAATCTATTCATACCCGCTCTATCCGCGTTCATCTGCGTTCATCCCTGTTACACGATCTGTCTTGAGGCTACCCCGACACCTGTGCGAAATTGATGTTCGTGTACCGCGCCCGCACCGCCGCGTTAAAGGCGTTGGCGACGTGCTGCCAGCGGACCCCGGCTTCCGGTTTGATCACCACAGGGCTGTCCGGCTTGAAGGCGCCGCTGCGTAAACCACGATCCGGATCGTACTGTAGTTGCACCAGTAAAGCGGCCAGTTCGGTGAAATCCGTCGGCGACTGCGGGTACCCCTGGATGCTGATCCTGCACGCCACCTCACCGGCGGGTGACAGCACGATATTCAGCGGTCGCTGCGGCGGGCTCAAACTCTCCGTGGTCTTGCCCGTCCCCTGCGGGAGCTTTGCGGTCAGCACGCCCTCGTCGGGGGTGAAGTTAGCGGTGGTCACAAAATAGATCAGCAGCAGGAAGATCACATCGATCATCGCCGAGAGGTTCGGCTGCATGCTCGGCTTGGGTCGGCCGCGGCGTCTGCTCGCCGAGCGGTGGTGTACCGTCTGGTCGGCAAGCCCACCCACGCGGTTTGCCGCCGACGTGTCCACCGGACCGGATTGTGACTGTTGTTGTGTCATCGTGTTATTTACTCACCGATCAGCACCGTCGCCGCGCCGCGTTCGGGCATGTAGGCCGCCAGGTTGATCGTATCGATCCCCGCGCGGGTGATCGCGCCCATCACCGGCTGTACCACGCCGTAGTACAACGCGCCGTCGCTGCGCAACACCACCTCCGCATCGGGAAACGCGGACCGGGCTTCGAGCAAGGCCGCGGTCACACCCCCGAGGTCGTCTGATGCAAACGTCTGCAAGCCTACCCGGATAAACCTCGCCTCGCCGTCAAACAGCAGCGGGTTGTCCAGCCGTTCTTTATTTGCAAACTCCGCCGGGGCGATGTTCACGATGATCCGGCCCTGGTCGTCCAGCAGCTGACGCGTCGTCGGCTCGTCCAGCTGCGGCACGATCATCTGCACGCTCTGCTCGGAGATGATGTTGTTCACCAGCATGAAAAAGATAATCAGCAGGAACACCACGTCGATCAACGGCGTGATATTCATCTGGGGCTTGGTCGGTCCGCGATGAAAGATCTGCGAGGCCATGGGCTTTAGCTCTCTTGATTATCCGCTTTCGGTGTATCTGCTTCCGGCTGAGGATGCGGCTGGGGTGCGGGCTTGGCCTGCGGCTTAGGCAGACCGGGCTTAAAGGGCGCGATGATCTGCTCGGCGATCAGCATCCCCTCGCTGGTCAGCGCGTCGATCTTGTTCCGCATCAGGGCGTACGACGCCAGGGCCGGGATCGCGACAACCAGCCCCCAGAAGGTGGTGATCATCGCGGTGGAGATCCCGCCGGCCAGCTCCGCCGGGTCGGGCTTTCCGCCGCTGGCCTGGAGCTTGTCGAACGCCACGATCATCCCGTAGACCGTCCCGAAGAGCCCAATCATCGGCGCGATATTACCCAGCACGTTCAGGTATTCGATCGGGCGAAGTACCTTGGTTGTCTGGCTGTCCCCCGCTTCTTCGATGGCACGTTCCATAGCCCCGAACCCGTGGCCCGCCTCGTTCAACGCGGCGCTGATGATACGCCCCAGGAAGCTGCCGTCCTTCGCCGCAAACTCCACCGCCTCGTGGAACCGCCGGCCCAGCAGCAGGTCCGTTACCTTCTTCTGTGTGGTCTCAGGCAGAAGCACCGTCCGTCGGTAGCGAAGGAACAGGCTCAGGGTGTAGCCAATGCTTAACGCCGACAGCAAGACCAGCAGCCAGGTGATCAACAGCCCGAGGAAGTCGTCCGGCAGCAGGAACATCTGTGCCACGCTCGTCGACTCCTCCCCGGTCTGCGCAAATGCGAACGATCCGGGAAGCAATGCACCGATGAGCACGGCAGGCAGAATGATAGATTTGCCAATGAAATTGTCACGCTTAATATTATTCATTTATTCACCTGCGATAGCCTCGGCAACGGAGGTGTTCCGCTGCACCAATCTCTGGAAGTAAAGCGGGTCTTCACGCTGATTGATCAGCGGCCCCGCCCGGTCATACAGCTTAGTGGCGATATCCGTCCGCCCGATCTTTTCGTGCACATACCCCGCCTCGACCATGGCGGGCCCCACGACGGCGCTGCGTGGGAAATATACCAGCACCCGCATAAAGCTCAGGCCCGCCGATTTATACAACCCTTCGTCCGCACTCCCGGCGTGTTCTTGCGCCATCTCCGCCAGCGCCAGTTGCGCCATCCCCTTGAGGTAGAGTTCCGCCGCTGTCTTCCCCGGCTGAGTCAACGCCTCGTCGGCCACGGTCAGCATCCGGGTGTAATCCGCCTGACGGAAGAGATTCACCGCGGTGCCGGGTGGCACACTTGTCGAAAGTACGAGGCCTTTAACCTGAATACCGGGCGTCCCCGTATCGTCCGAAACCCGTTCTAATCCCTGTATAGCCGTGGGCTGCCCCGCCGCTTCAATCAGCTTCTCCAGCAACGCCCCCCGATCGGGACCGACCGTTTCGATAGCCGTGCCCGCCAATCCCGAAACACGAAGCCGAACCGCGACATCGGCTTGTGCCACCACGTCCGCCGGGGGGTCAGCAATGAAGCTCAGTTCGGCACCGGAGATCACCATATCTATATAAATAGCCGCAGCGGAATCCGCATCATCCAGCCGGCTATAAACTTTGACCAAACGCATCCCCACGAACCAACGGAGCCAGTCCGTTTCCGCACCATCCATCACGCCGCGCATCAACGCCGCCGCCTCGTCATCATCGCCCCGCTCAATCGCTAACTCGGCTTTTGCCAGATCGGGGTATCGGCCCAGTCTCAAAGCCTCCAGGTTCTCTGTGGAACGGGTCAGCACAAGCCCCGACGCGATCTGATAACGGACCTGCCCACCCTCGATCCCGTGTACCGTCACCGGCTCGATCCATAACCCAGACAACTTCACCCCGTCCTGTGCCGATGCAATCGATCCCATCAGCACACACACGACCCAGACAGCCACGCCACAACGCAGCGTTGTTCGCATCTGGCCGGTTAGGATCATCGGGTGTCTCCGGATAGTGAATGATGCCGTCAAGGTCAGCCTGGTCTTACTTATTCGATATTCAGATCGGCTTTAGAAACATATTTATACACGCCGCCGCTCTGCTCCGCGATCAGCTCCATCGTCCCTTGCGGGTACCCCGCCTTCAGCAGCGGGTCGGGGTACAGGAACTGGATCGTATTGATCTTCGTCCCCATCCGGTTGACGTTTTCGATTTCTTTCAGCAGCCTGGACTGGTCGATCTCGTACGCCCCCTCTCCCGTGATCGCGTCTGAGAGCAGGAACACCAATTGTGGACGGTAGGTGAACGCCTTGCGCAACGCCCGGACCGGGTTGCTTGAACCCTTGGGCGAAACCAGGTACTTGTCCTCAGCCAGCTGCTCGATCACCTGCTGCTTCATCATGGCGGTCGCACGCTTGCTGTCAATACCTACCGGCTTGACTTCGATTACGTCGTCGCCCTGGTAGAAGATTACGGTGAACTGCTGCCTTGGGCTGAGCTGGTTGATCGACCGCTTCAGCTCACGGATGACAAACGGGAGCGTGTCGATCAGCGACCCGGACGCGTCGATGACAAACGCGATCCGCCGGGCGTTGCCACCGGAGCCCAGGAACTGCGCACGCAACTCGCCCCCGCCGGAGATCGTGGCCTCGAATGGGTTCGCGTCTCCCGATGCGCCCAGCACCCCGACCAGCGTCGCGTCGCTTTGTGGTTGAGATAATAACTGAACCGGCGTTTTATCCCGCAACGGCGAGACGGTCCGCCTGGCGATCGGGTCGGCCTTGAGCCGGGGGGTCGGCTTGATCTGAAGCGGCGCACCGGGCGTTGCGCTCAGCCTGGCGGTGGGGATGATGATCTTATCTTCCTGCTGAGCCATCACCGTAGACCACACCACAAACAACGCCAGCAGCACCAGGCCTACGTGCAGCAGAACCGAGACCGTCCACGGCAGGTACGTCGTCATCGCGTCCACCGGGGGCGCAACATCGTTCGCCGCATCCAGCCCAGCCGCCCAGCCAGCCGTATCCGGCAGGCTGCCCTTCTCCTCGGCCGCAGGCGTATCTTTAGAATCCTGCATCAATTGTCCTCTGCATCCCTGCCGAACCCGATCCTGTCTGTCTCGCGACAGGCATCTATATAATAACGCAACACACCGCCTGGTTGTTCATGCCTCTGAACCAACCACAACCCACTAACCCCGTATATCCCGCAACGTCTTGCTGGTCCACTCCCATACGATTATCGTGACACTCCCAGCCGGGGCGTTCCGGCAGATCACATAGCCCCGATCATGGTATTCAGCTCATACACCTTCATCCTGGCGTTCCTCCCGGTGGTGCTGATCGGCTTCGCCCTGCTTGGCCGAGCCGAGCAACGCCGGGCACGGTTTGTCTGGCTGGTCCTGTGCTCGCTGGTGTACTGCGGGTGGTGGCGTCTGCCCGACCTGGTGCCGCTGGCGGTCTCGATCCTAATGAATTACCGCGTGGGGCGCGGCCTGGCAACCGCAAGCCCCCGCGCGAAGAAAATCCTGCTCACGCTGGGTATATCGGCCAACCTAGCGCTGCTTGGTTACTTCAAGTACGCGGGCTTCCTGCTGACCACCACCAACGCGCTGCTGGGCACGCAGTGGGACGCCCCGCCGATCGTGCTGCCGATCGCCATCTCGTTCTACACCTTCCAGCAGATCGCCTACATCAGCGACGCCTACCTCGGCAAGACGCGCGAGCACCGCTTCATCGATTACTGCCTTTTCGTCAGCTTCTTCCCCCAGCTCATCGCAGGTCCGATCGTCCACCACAGCCAGGTCCTGCCGCAGTTCTACCGCAAGCGACTACGGCTGGACTCCGCAGACCTGAGCGTCGGCATCAGTTTGTTTGTATTCGGGCTCGCCAAGAAGGTCCTGATCGCGGACGAGCTGTCACCGATTGTCGCCCAGGTCTTCGACGCCGACGCGGCGGCCCCGCTGGGCCTCGGTCAGGCCTGGCTAGGTGTCACCGCCTATGCGCTACAGATTTATTTTGACTTCTCGGGCTACTCCGACATGGCGCTTGGACTCGGACGGTTGTTCGGCATCCGACTGCCACTGAATATTAACTCGCCATACCGGGCCACCAGCGTGATCGACTTCTGGAAGCGCTGGCACATCACACTCTCCGATTTCCTGCGCGACTACCTCTATATCCCCCTGGGCGGCAACCGCCACGGCAAGGCCCGCCGGTACCTCAACCTTATGCTCACGATGCTCCTCGGCGGGCTCTGGCACGGGGCGAGCTGGTCGTTTGTTCTCTGGGGTGGTTTGCATGGCCTCTACCTCATGGCCAACCATGCGTGGCGTAATTTATTCGGATTCAAATCCGAAAACCTACTGACATGTTGGTCTGCGCGGTTGCTGACGTTCACCGCAGTCCTGATCGCCTGGGTCCCCTTCCGTGCCGAGGGTCTGCCGCGGGTGCAGCGCATCTACACCGCGATGTTCGGCCTGCAAGGGCTGGATTTTTCGCTCGGCGAGATCGACGGCAACAAGCCCCTGGTCATCCTCGCCTGCCTGTTATTTGTGTGGCTTTTCCCCAATGTGCCCACCGTCATGCGGCGATACCGCCCGACGACCGGGAATCGCCTCACGTGGGATGGCTGGAAACCCCTGGCCGGCTGGGTCTGGCGGCCCGAGCCGTTCTGGGCCATCGTCACCGCGCTGCTCACGATTGCCTGCCTGATGCAGATGTCAAGGGCCAGCGAGTTTATTTACTACCGTTTCTAGGACACGACCTTGCGAAGACACACACGAACATTCGTCCGCACCTACCTGATCCTGACTGTCGTGCTGGTCGGCGGGCTGGCTGTCTTCAACGCGCTGGCTGATCCCTATAACGTCTATCCAGCCGTCCACATCGATGCCCTGGTGCCGCACAAACCCAACAACGACCACCGCCGTGCCAAGGCCGGCATCGTCCGGCAGCAACAGGGCTGGCACACCGTCATTTTGGGCAGTTCCTACGCCGTGGTCGGCATGGACGCGACCCACCCCGCACTCACCCAGCCCGCCTTCAACCTCGGCCTTAATGGCGGCAAGCTGGAAGAACAACTCGGCGCGTTGCACTACGTCTCACGCTTCGACCACGCGCTCAAACATATCATCCTGGTCTATGACAACCAATGGCTCTTCCAGTCCGCGACCCCCAGCGTCGACTACCTGGAAAGCCCGTTCAACACCGGCTATTCATTCATCGAATACCAAGGCAGCAACCTGCTTGGCATGCAGTCCACCGAGCACGCCTGGCACGCCGTCCGGCAGTGGGCACGCAACGGCCCCGCCACAGACGACCCCTTCGGCCGAAGGCTCACACCCCTGATCCCACAAGGTCAATCTCAACGCCTGATCTTCGAAGACTTCCTTACATCACGCGACCTCGCTCGGCCGGTCGACGGCGATGCAAAGAACCTCGAACTCTTCAAGAGGTTCGCCACCGTATGCCTTGAAAACAACATCACCCTCACCGTCCTGATCGCACCAAGCCATATCAGCCAGCTCAAACACTTCGATGAAGTCGGCTATTGGTCGGCCTGGGAAGATGGCAAACGCCGCCTGCTTGCCCGCGCCGAAAAACTCAACCACGAATATCCCAATACCGCCCCGATCACGGTATGGGATTTCAACAGCATCACGCCCTACACCACCGAATCCGTACCTCTACCCGATGACACCACATCCCGATTGGCCTACTACTGGGACCCCGGCCACTTCAAGAAAGAACTCGGCGACCTCATGCTCACGCGGATATCCGGCTCCGATGCGGCTGACGATATGTTCGGCACCCTGCTCACGCCAAACAACATCGAAGCCAGGCTCGGCCAACTCCGTGGGTCCTATGACTCGTTCACCTCATCGGGGGGCGGGTAGTACCACGTGGTACGGCTTAATCGTTCTTGTCTGTATGCAGCTTCTTCGGAACAAATAACCACAAGTCGAGTGTCTCTTCATAATCGTGCTCAAAGGCACCGACCTTCCCGTACCCCTTTTGCTGCAAAAGGGCGGCGACCCCGTCGACTTGTGGGGCCGCGATATAGACACGCTCGGCGCTTCGGCCAAAGGGTCTGGCATCGCGACGACGCACGGGGGCAAGGATGCGCCGTGAATAGAATATGAACTCTTCATTGGGTGAGACCGGGTGTTCTTTCATTTTTAGCACGCCCAAGACCGCGCCTTGGACCTGCCGGCCAACCTGCTCGGCCGATGCACGTACCGGGTGCACACTCCGCTCGCCGCTGGACCAGGCGTACCAGGTCACTGTTAATAACACCGCCGACCACAACGACGTGACCATCATCGCCCGCATCGGCCTCCAGCGGAAGTGCCAGAACGCGCCCAACGCCGCTAAAACGATCAGCACCCCCGCAGCCGGTACCGCGATGGATGTGGGCAGTTCCCCCACCGGCATCCTCTCGAACCAACCCGCCTCCAGCATCGTGCGCTGATAGGTATAGAACGGCCAGAACGCCAGCGACACACCGATCAGACTCACCCAATGCGGCACGCGCAACAGATTGACGCCCGGGTCGACTTCGCCCCGCTCGGCCAAAGCCTGGTGATACCGCCACAGCTGACCGATCAGCAGCGCCGCCGCCGGGATAATCGGCAGGATGTAACGCTGCTGTTTCGCACCCGGGATCGAGAACACCACGAAGATCATCACAAACCACGCCCAGGCTACCAGCAACCGGCGACGTTCATCACCTATGGCACGCACAAACGGCTGGATCAGCGCGGCGAATAACCAGATCGACCAGGGCAGGATCAGCCCGAACAGACCCAGGTAATACCATGGCATCTGGAATTCTCTACGCTCGGCCTTGTACTCATGAAATAACTTCCCGCCGGCGTTGTTCACGACGTCCAACAGGTAGAGGTACCAGGGACCTGTCAGCAGCGCCGCGACAAACAACATGCCCATCAACCCGATCACGTTACGCCGCCAACGCACACCGACCACCACGATCGCGGTCAACACCGGGGCGGCACCGACCAGACAGGCCAACGGCCCTTTACTCAAAAACGCCCCCGCCAGCGCCACACCCGCCAGGCACCAGCCGGTCACTTCACGCGCGGAACTCGGCCGAGCCGCAAAAGGCCTCATCGCCCAGATCGCCGACGCCACCGCCAGGGTCGCCCAGCCGGTCATATGGATATCGTAGGACGCGATCCTTGCCTGCCGCGTCAGGAAGAGACATGTCCCCGCCGCCAGTGCCGCCATCACCGCCAGTTTGCGGTCCCACAAGACCCGCCCGATCCAGAACACCCCCACGACAACCATCAGCCCCATTCCCACCGACACCAGCCGCGCTCGACCGAGCAGCTGCTGGGCTGTCGAACCCTCGGGGGTCAGCCCGGTCCATGCCAGCATGTCCAGCCAGATCACCAGCGGGGGCTTGACGATCCGCGGGTTCCCGTTGCGCGTCGGCATCAGCCAGGCGTTCGGGTCCCGCTCGATGTCCTGCCAGCCGTGTTGGCGCAACCAGGTCTCCTGCGCGCTGGCCACGGTGATATTCTCCATCGTGCGCTTGGTATCCCCCCGCCCCACGACGACCAGCATCGGCACCGCCGAGATAATCAGCACCATCACCAGCATCAGCCAGTCGTACACACGTCCACCCTCAGGGCCCCGGCCGGGCAACGCGTGGTCTCCTTTGAATTCTGCAAGGGTCTGGCCTTGGGTCACGGGATCGCTCATAGATTTATAACTTCAAGCACTGGATCAATATCATCGTTCGCGAGGGCATAACCGTTATACTCGCAGAAATATCTACGGCTGCAAACCCCAGAACTCGCGACGGCACGCCCCAAACCGCTTCCAGGGGCTGGCGTTGCACAACAGAGTTGAATAATGTGAAGTCTTCTGATCTATCTCGAACATAGATCGGAATCAAGAGAGGGTGTATTACTGGACCCCGGGGCGGCTGCGGTTGTAGAGGTCCGCGATCTCCAACTCGGTCAGGGCACGGGCATAGATCATCAGCTCGTCGAGCTTACCGTCGAAGTGGTTGAGTCTGGCACCCCCGGAGCGACCGATCGCGGCAACGGATTCGGGAGAGTCGCCACCGGTGGCGTTCTGGTTATAGGGCAACGAGTCCGTGAGCCGGCCATTGATATAGATGTGGTACTTGCGGGCTTCCGTATCTCGGACGATCGCGACCTGTGTCCAGGTATCAGGCTTGATTATTGATGAGGCGAGGACTTCCTGGTTGTCGCCCTCTCCCGACTCGTGAAACGCACGAATACGCCCCAGCTTCAGCCCGTGTGCGTACATGTGGTTCTCAGGTGCCGTCTCCGGCGCGTGTTCGGCCCTTGGCCCGCCATGACCCAAAACCACCATCGAGAAGTCCCGGTGGATCGTGTTGCGTGGCATCATCCACCAGACCGTCGTGAGGTCGCCGCGAATCCTTAACGCTTCATCGGCGGGGAGGGCGACAAATTGCTTGTCCGCGGGTGTAAACAAGAGCGCCCCGGACCCCGGGAACCGCCCGGTCGTCCACCTGGGCGCGGAGAATGGTGTCGCCCCGTCACCCAGCCGGCCGTTGAGGCGTTTACCCGTGGCGGATGCGATATTCGTAAGTGACATCGAGGAACGATTTTTGCGGTTGAAGTCGTACGCCGCCACCAGGTCCGGGTCTGTGCGGAGCCGGTCACGGTAAGCGTGCCAGGATTTTAGCGTCGCCTCGGGAGCCGGTGCATCCGCAAGGCTGCTGATGCTGCGCACGAATATTCCGGCATCCGCGACCGCTTCCAGGTTAGGAACGGTGCCCGGCGTGATTGTTCCCGCCTGCATCTGGACAAGTTTTAAGACATCGCCGACCGGCCTGGGCTCGCCCTGGAGATCGAACTCGGATGCCGAAAGATTCACCGCCCCCTTGAAGACATGGACCTGTGTCACCAGGCCCCGGTCATACGTGACGCCGAATTCCGTCCCCAGATCGACCGCCAGAGCGTCCGGGGTCGAGACCCGGAATCCGGACGTGCCTTCCCGTGCGATGACATACACCCGCCCCCTCGACAGGTGGAGGTGGTCTGCCGCATTCAATGCGAACCGGGCCGGTCCGTCCAGCGTCGCGACCGTCCCGTCGCTGAAGGTCAGTTCCAACTGCCCGACACGCAGGTCGTATTCACCGGCCGCCAACATCTCTGAATTCGCCGAACGTGTACTCGCAACTGGCTCCCAGTGTGCTTCATGTGAATCGGTTACGGTGGCGAGTGTATGCCTATGTGAATTGAATTGTTGCGAGGCCAGGTAAAGCAGGGCCGTAGCGATCAGCAACCCCGCCGCGATCGATAGATAACGTGATACCCCGGGAAAGCGAAGCGGGGACGGCCCGGCGGCTTTCCGATCGGGCGCAATGTCATGCGCCTGGGCGGTTGATCGATCGTGCCCCGTCGATCTGACATGGTCCGCGTCCGAATCTTCGGCCTGAAAAGCCTGGATGCCCTCGATGTCCGGGGGGAGCCCATCCAGCTGCCGACCTTCCATCTCCCCGCGCAGCATCGTGTGAACCTTGATGTATTCAAGATAGAATCGTCGGAAACCGGCATCGGCTTCGAGTCGGTCTTGCATCGCCTGCTTCTGTTCGGGGCTCAGGCTCCCGTCCAGCAGCATCGACATCGACGGTTCATACTCGGTGTAGTCTTTGTGATTCATGTCGTCTGATACGTTGGGTTGTCGCCCGACCGGCCCACGCATTCCATCAGCGCAAGCCGGATCCGGTAAAGTGTCTGGTGGATCGAGGCGACGGGTCTGTCCAGTTCCCTGGCGATCTCGCCGGCCGTTCTGCCAAACGTGTAACGCTGCTCCAGGAGCCCCTGCTGCTTCAGCGTCAAGAGGTTCATACACTTGCGTAGCAGCAGCATGCGGTCCTGGATATCTTCAAGCTGTGTCTCCGCTTCGGGGGCCAACACGTTGACCATCTCCTCGCTGAATACAAGCCGGTCACGCATCATGCGTTTTCGGGCCGCCTTGACCTGAAACAGCGCGATCCGATACGCCCACGCATTGAAGTTCGTGCCGAATTCGTACTCGTCCGCCTTACGCCAGATCACCAGGTTGGTCTCCTGGAGGATATCCTGCGCGGCCACCGGGTCTGCGATCAGCGACAGGATGTACGCATAAATCCTCGACTGCACCTGCAGGATCAATCCGACATATTGTTCCGTCTGCTGCTTATCCAATCGTTATCCAAGCGGTTAGTTACCGGGCAACAGGCCTCTACATGGGAATAGCCGATGTACGCCCGATCTCAACACAAACCCTTCAATTCCTGACGATTATCGCCATATCAACTCAAATACCCGTATACAGCACCGCGGCCGGTTCAATACCCTTCGGCCGAGCCGCCGCGGCGTTTATCCGCTACCCCCTGATACCGCCGGGCCTCTCCCTGGATAACCGCGATCGAGTGGGCGGAGCCCTGTGGGCTGGGCGGCGATACCACATGGTGCCCCCGGGCCTTCAGCTCAGCGATAGCCGCTGCGTGCCCCGGATCATCCAACGCCTCGTAACGCACCACGTCGGGGAACCACTGATGATGGGTCCGGGGTGCGTCAATAGATTCCGCCAGGGGCATCTGGAAGGTGGTGTAGTTCAAGACCACATTTAGGACCGTGTTGATAATCGTCCTGCCACCGGGGCTGCCTGTAATGAGAACGACCCTGCCGTCACGCTTGAGGATCACCGGGCACTGGGAGCTTAACATGCGTTTGCCGGGCTCGATCAGATTCGCAGCCGTGCCGACCCGGCCGGTATCGTTGGTTTCGCCGGGTATCCAGTTGAAATCACCCATCTCATTGTTCAGGACGAACCCGGCATCCGTCACAACCATGCGCGACCCCCAGGACTGCTCAAGCGTGTAGGTGTTGGAGACAGCCGTACCGTTTGCATCGATCACGGAAAAATGGGTCGTATCGACACCCACCCGGCTGAACCGGATATCCCCGAGCAACGCCTCGCTCTTCGTGGCCGACACAGGGTCGATGCCTTCCGCGAGCTGCGCCGCGTAGACCTTCTGTGTCAGGCGATCCGGGACCCGGACATAATCAGGGTCCCCCAGATGAGCGGCACGATCCCTAAATGCACGCCGCATCGCTTCGACAATCTTGTGGGTATTGTCTGCTAAATAACGGTCGGCCGGGTCGAGTTGCAGGTGCTCGAGGATATTTAAGGCGAGGATGAGCGTCACACCCCCCGAACTGGGCGGGGGTGCCCCGTAGACGTCATACCCCTGGAAGGTCCCGTGGATGGGTTCGCGGACCACGGCACGGTAGCCCGCGAGGTCATGTTTCGTGATGATTCCCCCGTGCCGCTGCATATCGGCGACGATCTGGTCGGCGATGGTGCCCTGATAAAAAGCGGACGGCCCTTCGTCGGCGATCCGCTGGAGAGTGCCTGCCAACTGAGGCAGCTTTAGAGTATCCCCACGCTTCCAGTGTGAGTGGTCGGGCTTGCCGTAGACGCTTTGCAGGTTTGCCGTAAGCGGATTCTGCTCCTGTTCGATCTTCTCCAGCACCGTATTCAGTGAGTAAGCCTGCCACTGATCGATCGTGAATCCGTCACGCGCCAAAACAACCGCACGCATCACAAGGTCGCGCCAAGGGAGCTGGCCATACTTCTCGTGCGCCAGTGCGAGCCCGGCGACGGTGCCCGGCACGCCCACGGCCTGGTAATCGTGTCGGCTGGAATCCGCGTCATACATCCGTCGGGTGGCGGCACCCGGCGCGGTTTCACGGTAGTCGATACAGACCGGTTCGCTGTTATCGCCCGGAGCGATCATCATAAAGCCCCCGCCCGCGATATTCCCCGCCTCCGGCCAGGTCACCGCCAGGGCAAACGCCGTCGCCACCGCCGCATCCACCGCGTTGCCGCCGCGTTGCAGGACCTCACGCCCCACCCGGCTGGACTGGCTCGTAACGGACACCACCATCCCCCGGTCGGCCTCCGCGGTCTCAACCGGCTCCATATGAGGCCGGGTGACCACCGACTGACAAGCAAACAGGAACGATATGGCTAACAGCGTAGCCATGAATTTAGTTGGTTTTATCATGGAATCCGAACCCTGAATCAATCACGAGTTTTGCGGTCTTGAGTTATCGACTTTCGCCATCGGGTGAATCTTCTTATAGCGTGTTAATCACCAAGACATCACACACGGCCTCACCCGTCACTTACCATCCGTGTAGTTCGTGCGGCGGAGGTCTGACACGCCCGTGGTACTGCCATCTATTTGAACGACGGCCGCGTTGCCACCCCCAAAGTACTTGCCGTCACGGGAATGGTTTGAGACCGTCCATCCAAGTTGCGACAAAGCCTCGGCCAATTCGTGAGGCGCGCCCGCCTCCAGGTCCATCAAGTTATCCGGCTCGCCGGAACGCCTCGGCCGACGCAGGTGATACCGCGACAGGTCGAAGGCCTCTGCCGGACCAAGACCAAACTCGTACATGGCCAGCATCAACTGGATACTCGTCGTGGGGATGCGCTGCCCGCCGGGGATACCCAGTGCGAACACCGGGCCGTCTTCGCCAAGCATCATGATCGGGGCCACGGTGCTGCGGGGACGTTTACCCGCAGCCAACGCGTTGACCGAATCGACACTAAGCAACGAAAAATTCGACATGCTGTTGTTCAGCAGCAGGCCCGTCCCCGGGACCACCACGCAGGCCCCGAAGTGATTGCTCAGCGAAAGGGTCGCGCTGACCCAGTTGCCTTTTTCATCTTTGATCACGAAGTGTGTTGTGCTGGCCTCGTCCCACTGTATCGGTGCCGCCCTGCCGGTTGTGGCCGCGGGCTGAGGCGTTTTAGGCGACTCGATAACCGCGGATGCCTCAAGTGATCGGCGGTAGATCGCGTTGATATTGTCGGGTTTTAAGAGTGCTAACGCCCGTGATGACGCGTCCGGATGGTCCCCGATATCTCGTGTCACCTGCGGATACACCTCACGCAACACACTGCCGACGCGGTGTAGCGTCCGAGGGTCATGCACCGTGTAGCCCGTCCAGTTGTACTCATCCAGCGCCTTGAGCGCCATCAACACGGTCACCCCGCCGGTCAAAGGCGGCGGGCTCGAGTAGACCGTGCCATGTTTGTATTGGATTGACAAGGGCTCAACCATACGCGGCCTGTACGACTGAAAATCTTCAAGCGTCAACGCAGACCCGTTCGCACGCGCCGCGGATACGATACGTTCGGCAAGACGCCCGCGATAAAAAGTCTCGACGCCATCTCGGCCGATCTCACGGAGGGTCGCGGCGAGGTCCGGCTGCTTGAGAATGTCACCGACTTCCGGCAACCCGCCCTCGATCAGGTACTGCGTCGCGGCGTGGGCGTCGTCATTCAGATGGGCCACCTTCGGCTGGAACATCTCCCGGGCACCGGCGCTCAGCGGGACACCCTCTTCTGCCAGTCGGGCCGCCGGCTCGACAAGTTCCGCCCAGGGCTTGCTCCCCCAACGCTCGTAAGACGCGTGCAGCCCCGCGAGCATCCCAGGCACCCCGGCACTCTGATAACCCCGGACACGACTATCGCGTTCAAGTGCGCGGAACCGCTCCACGTCCAATTCACGCGGTGAGGCACACAAAGCCTCCACGCAGTAAACCCGTTGCGTGGCGGCGTCGTAGTAGAGCATCACCAGCTTGCCGCCGAGCCCCGAGCCGTAGGGTTCGGCGACCCCCAGGCTCATCGCGACCGTTACCGCGGCGTCCATCGCGTTCCCCCCCGCCTCCAACACCTCGAGCCCGGCCTGAGTCACCGACTCGTGACCGCTGGCTACCAGATACCGCTGGGTCGAGACCGTCTGCTGACCGAGGCAGACAGCCGCGGTCAGCAGGAGTGACGCAAAATAGGTCAGACACTTCAACTGAATGCTCCTTCTAAACCACAGGGATGCATAAATATAGAGGGGCGCGTAAGCCGGGGATTCGGCGCATTGCCGGAATAAGTGGACGCAGTTTAGATATAGAAAGTCAAAACCGGGGGTCAGTTGGCCGCGTTGCTGGTGTTCTTGGGCCAGGCTTCGCGCGAGATCAACTCGGTGTGCCCGTCAAAGAAGACGTAGTTCCGGGCGTCGCCGTCCTGGTGAGCAGGCTTCACTTTGGAAATCGCGGAACCGAAAGCGTAGTTCTCATGGTCGATGTCGGACATCATCCAGATGGAACTCGCGCCTTTGCCCCGGTCTTCACCCACGGGCGTCGACGCCGTATCGCGTGCGGCCTTGATGTCGTCTACCCGCTTAGGCAGAGCGTCGCTCGGTTTTTTAATTTTTGGATTGTTCTCGCTGCCGCTGGGCGCCCCGAAGAAGTAAACCGGCTCGGAATCGTTCTGGTTATTCATCAGAAAGAGGTAGCTCTCCTTGTGGGTCGTGTTCTGCAGGTCGCGGGCGCTTTCATTGATGGGGCAGGTCCAGATCTCGGGTGTCTCGCCCGTGCCGGCGGTCTGATTCCACCCGGGATCGACGTAATCCCGCAGGCGCCAGGTCATCATGAATTCAGGGGTCAAGAACCGCCTGTCATAGGTATGTATCGACCGCACCGCGCGGTTGACACGACCCGGGAGGGTGCCGGAGTCATTTTCGTAAATGAAGATAGCGGTGGCGATCTGACGCTGGTTACTGGCGCATTTCATCCGCAACGCGGTGCGCCTGGCGCTGCCCAGGGCCGGCAGCAGGATGCCCACTAGCAACGCGATGATGCTGATTACGACCAGCAACTCAATCAGCGTGAAGCCGTTGCCCTTGTATGACCGGGGTTTCAGATGTCCCTTGCGGTCATGCCCTGTGATCTGGTCCGCCCTGAGGTTACATTTCATACCGGGTCTCTCTTGAATTGTTTTGGCGTCACGCCCACTATTCTACACGCTGTATTCAACACGCCGGCCGGTTCCCGGGCAGGCCAGTCCGTCATAAAACGGTGACGCATATACCTAAATATAGCCTGACACCCGCCTCTCTCAACAAAAAACCTGCCCTGCCACCGAAAACGGTGTGCCAGGCGGGTTCACGCCAAACCATGACGAGACCTGCCCGCCGTGCCACCCCATAAGAAGCATTGATGGCTTTTTATGGGCCGGGTTTGTTAAACCAGGCAATTCTCACCTCAGCGCCGGCTAATATTAGCCGCTGCACGCCTAAAATTGTGTTGAGTTAAACAGTCCTGTGGATATATTACTAGGTAGGCTCTGGCATTAATACAGGTTATGGGGAGGTCTTCCTTTAGAAGCACCTCCCGGGAGGCGGAAACGACCAGGAGCGCCATATCGCGTTTATTGAGGGTAAGAGAGGATTTTTGCCAGGCATTTTAAGGACAGTTGGCGGTATCAGGCCCGGGCCATGCACCTCGGAGCCCGCCGCCGCGATCTGAATGCCCCGATGAGGGACGCCCGCCAGCCATCAGACTCTTAAATATATGTTTCAAGTGTGTTTCACCAGAACGATCGAACAGAAGCGGAGTTACAACATGACATACAACTTATTCCAATCCCCTTTGTCTGCTATCACCGCCTTAGCGGTGTTGTCAGTCGGCTCGACTGCACACGCAACCATTTTTGAAGACTTCCAATTCAACGACGCCAATGGCACCCTGCTCGCCGCCGCGGCGAACAGCGCCAACCCCGCCAACTTCATGTTCGAGGACGTCGCGGACATGGCCCCTTCCTCCGTTCAGGACGGCGTCTACCACATCAACAAGGCCAACGACAACCTGGGCCATAATTACTTCGACATCGACGACATTACCAGCGGCGTGCGTTACATGGTGATGGAGGTCGCCGGCTGGAACATCATCGCCGACAACCTTGCCGAGCCCGAAGACGTGATCCTGTCCTTCCTGGATAACCCTTCGATCCCCGGTGGTTCTACACGCACAGCCGACATCAACTTCTCCCTCTTCACACCTACCGTCCTTCGCCTCCAGGGCACGGCGTTCGGCACCAACTCAACAAGCACCGGTTTTCTGGACCTTGGCCTGTCCCGGGCGACCCCGATGACCCTCTCGCTAAAACTCGACAAGGACAACGACACCTACGAGCTTTCCTACAAGGACGACACCAATCCATGGGTATCCTTAGGCACAGGCAACGTCGGCAACAAGCTCGACGAGAGCGGGCCGCGTGACGGCAACACCGTCCGCTTCCGCGCCCAGAACAATTTTGGTGCCGTGGGCGAGTTCTTCGACGTCGACCGCATCTACCTCACCGATGTCGATCCGACCACGGTGGTACCGCTGGTGGGCGACCTGGATAACGACGGATTCGTCGGCATCAACGACCTGAACATCGTCCTGGGTGCCTGGAACCAGAACGTGCCGCCGGCCAACCCGCAGGCGGACCCTTCGGGTGACGGTTTCGTCGGCATCGACGACCTCAACACGGTTCTGGGCAACTGGAACGCCGGGACACCGCCGGCCGCCTCGTCCGTGCCTGAGCCCGCTGCCCTGACGATGCTCGCCCTCGGTGGCACCGCCCTGCTGCAAGGCCGAAAGTCACGCAAAGCCTGATATCGATGAGTAAAAATGAATATTGGTCTCTCGGGGTTAACGCCCCGGGAGGCGCTTAACAGGCCTATCGGATCGGAATACATACTATGCGTTTTAGTGTCCAAGCCCGACTGATCGCCTGCGTTGTGCTATTTGTTGGCGCGTTACCATCGACCCTGCTGGCGGTCATCACACTCGACGCGGACTTCGACCACGGCGGGCTGGACGAGGCCAACTCCTCGGTCGTCGGCAACACCGTCCTCCTCGCCGGGCGCGACAACTACAACACCGGCGACTGGAAGTGGCTCTACTTCGAGGCCTCAGGCGTCAACGGTCTGACACCGACCTTCGATATCGACGACGACTTTGCCTCCGGCAGCAGCCGACTCGACGACCACGAGATGGTCTACAGCTACGACAAGCAAAACTGGTTCTTCTTCGATAACAACCAGCGCAGCGCCGGGTTGGGCCGCTTCACGTTCAGCAACAACAACGCGTTCACGCAGGACGAGGTCTACGTCGCCTACGGCCTGCCGTACTCGTACCAGCGCGTGGTCGACCATGTTAACCAGATCAAGACCAGCCCCTGGGTCTCCCCCACCTCCAGCTCTGACGCCAACCTGGTCGTCGCCCAATCCCCCGGCGGCATTGACGACCTGGGCAGAGTCGTACAGCCCAAAGACCTTTATGGCTTCAAGGTCACGGACAGCTCGGCGGTCGGCCCGAAGACCAAGATCGCCCTGATTTCCGGTGTCCATTCAAACGAAACTCTGGGCAACCACACGCTGGAAGGCCTGATCGACTTTATCGTCAGCGATGATCCCCGTGCCGCGGAGTTGCGCAAGCAGGCCGAGTTCTACATCTACCCGATGGTCAACCCGGATGGCCGGTTCGCCGGGTACAACCGCAGCACCGTGCAGCATGAAAGCCGCGACCCCAACCGCTTCTGGACCGAGGCCAAGTACGCCGACATGGGCGACATCATGGCGATCGGCGAAGCCCTGAAAGCCGACACCGGCTCGGACGTGGACTACTTCATCGACCTGCACTCCACCGTCGATACGTCTAACCATTTCATCTACACGAACTCGCCTCTGGACCCTTTCTGGACCAGCTTCCAGGCGCTGGAGCCCGCCGTCCAGACCAACGGCACATCTCTGGTGAACGACACCAGCATCAAGTTCGCCAATAATCAACTGAACGCCGAGTTTGTCGGGACTTTTGAGACCGAGTTCATCCCCGGGGAGAACATCGACCGCTTCAATACGATGGGCATGAACCTTGGGATCGCGTTCCAGACAGCGCTGGCCCCCCTGCCGCCCAGTGGGATCATGCAGGACTTCCTTTTCGACGACGCCAATGGCACGCTACTGACCGCCGCCGCTAACGCCGCGAGCCCCGGCAATCAGTGGACCGACGACGCCGACCTCGCCAACACCTCCGTGCAGTCCGGCGGGCTGCTGATTCAAAAGAACAACAACGGTTTCGCAGGGCATTACCTGCAGATCGACAACATCTCAGAAGGTGAGGCGTGGCTGGTGATGGAAGTAGACGGCTGGAACTTCGCCGACTTCGACCCCGCCGAACCCGAAGAGTTGCGGCTGGGGTTTCTTGATGGCGACGACCTGTCGGGATCGGTCATCACCGCGCAGGTCGAGATCGAACGCAACGGTGCCGGCGGGATCGAGATCAACGGGCAGGCTCTGGGCAGTGGCACCGACATCGCCGCCGGGGCACTCTCCACGACGCAGAACGACTCCTTCACCGTGGTCCTTCACCTTAACAAAGACACGGACACCTACGAGATCATGACGAAGGACGGTGCCGGCGCATGGACCTCGCTCGGCTCAGGTCAGGTCGACCCAGCCAGGGACGGCAACACCCTGCGCTTCGTCGTCAATAACCACTTTGGCGGGACCGGCGAGTTCTTCGACATCGGCCGGATCTATCTGACCTACGACAACCCCATGGCCGTGGCGCTGATCGGCGACCTGGACGGCGACGGGTTCGTCGGCATCAACGACTTGAACATCGTCCTAGCCAACTGGAACCAGAACGTCCCGCCCGGCAACCCCTTGGCTGACCCCTCCGGGGATGGTTTTGTGGGCATCGACGACCTGAACACCGTCCTGGGTAATTGGAACGCCGGCACGCCACCGGGCGTTGGCACGGCCATACCTGAACCCACCAGCCTGACCCTGATTGGATTGGTATCTTCCGGGCTGTTAAGACGTTGCGTATGATGGATAAAGCCCGTCGACGATATGTTTTTTCTAGCTATCTGATGACGGTGCCGGTAAAATAGTGGCTTACGAGGCGAGGAGAAAGACTCATTTATCAATTCAACCGGTTATTTTTAACCATGAAGGAGAAAGAAATGAAGTTAGCACGATTATGTTTCGTGGCGCTCACGGGCGCCTGCACATGGGGCGGCTACGCCTCGGCGGCAATTCTGGAGGACGTGCCATTCGATGATGTCGCGGGCACGGCGATCGAGGCGGCGGCCAACGCGGCCACCGCCCACCAGTTCGACGTGGATGCCGATCTGGCTGGCGTGACAACCAACGGGTCGGGCCAGCTCGATGCCTCGCTGAAGAGCAACGTTGATTTCGGCAGCACCTATATCGACTCTGATGACATCGCCACGGGCCGCCTATGGGGCGTCATGGAACTGACCTGGGACTTCGACGCGGGCTCGCTGGACACCGCCGAGAACGAAGAGATCCGCCTGAGCCTGATTCAATTCGACCCACGCAGCACGTTCGTCACCGCCGAGTTCGAGATCCAGCGCGAAGACGACAACACCGTCACCATCTTCGGCAACGGGGTCGGCACCGGCTCATCTGACACCGCCAGCGCCAACCTTTCGATGACACAATCCACGAACTTCATCGCCATCGTCGCTGTTGACCTGGATGTGGATGTCATGGAGGTCTACTACTCAGATGACAACGGTGCTTCGTTCACCACCCTCGGCGGCGGCGCGCTGGACCCGGCCCGCGGCGTGGGTTCGTTGCGGATGGTCCTGAACAACGACCTGTCACAGGACAGCGTCCTGATCGACCGCGTCTACCTGACCGACATGAACCCCTACCCCAACCTGATCGCCGACATCCCGGAACCGGGAACCGCGGCCATGCTGGGTCTTGGTGCCCTGGCCATGATGCGCCGTCGGGCATAAAACGGTGGGCCGAGTCCGGACAACGGACAAGACCCCTAAGTTTTCAGAAACAACAACACCCTCAGCCTGACGGCTGAGGGTGTTTTATTAAGTGACCGGGCTGGGACTCGAACCCAGGACCCGCGGCTTAAAAGGCCGATGCTCTACCAACTGAGCTACCCGGTCGGGGTGTCATTGAATCCTATCCAGAAGGGCCTGTTCGGGCGAGCAACGGGGCCAACCGGGGCGGATCAACGCGGTTGTGGGGTCAAACGGTATCGTCGCTGTTGTACCGGGTCAAACCTGACCGATAACCGGGGTATGGGAGACCCTCAACCGCTATTCGCGCAAGCCACGGCTAATGACCCGGCCCGTGTCCTTATCATCGCTGAGATCGGGGTCAACCACGACGGACGGCTCGACCGTGGGCTGGAGCTGATCCACGCGGCCGCCGACGCCGGGGCCGACGCGGTCAAGTTTCAGTGGTTCCACCCGGACCGGCTGCTATCCAAACAGGCCCTGCTGGCGGGCTATCAGGCGGGCAAAGCCACCGACGCCAAAGACCTGCTTGAAAAACTGGCTCTGGATCAGGACATGCTTAGCCGTTTCGCAGAGGCCACGCGGCAGGCCGGCCTGCGCTTGATCGTCACGCCCTTCAGCCCGGCCGACGTGCAGGAGCTGGCGGGGTTGGACCTCGATGCGGTGAAGATCGCGTCCCCGGACGCGGTGAACACGCCGCTGCTAGAGGCCGTGGCGACGCTAAAAAAACCGATCTTAATCTCGACGGGCACCTGCGATCTGCACGAATTGGCCCGCGCAGCCGACCTTTTATCTACGCACGCCACTTGGGGCGGCGGCTGCCTGCTTCAATGTGTTTCCAGCTATCCCACACCAACCCACGAGGCTTCTATTAATGGGATGACCCAGATCAAACAGCACTACCGGGTGCCGGTGGGCTACTCGGATCACACCCAGGAGGTCTACACCGGTGCCCTGGCGGTCGCCGCCGGCGCGGTGGTGATTGAAAAACACCTGACCCACGACCGCCACGCCCCCGGCCCGGACCACGCCGCCAGCGCCGACCCCGGGCAATTCGCGGAGTACGCCCGCCTGATCCGCCAGGCCCAGGTCATACTCGGCCCGGCCCGTAAAGTGGTCCAACCCGTCGAGGCCGACGTCCGCCTGGTCTCACGCCAGAGCGTCTGCCTGACCCGCGACCTGCCCGCCGGCCATACACTCGGCAAAGAAGACCTGACCGTGATGCGCCCCGGTACGGGCATCCCCGCCTGTGAATTAAAAAACCTGATTGGTCAAACACTTAAACACCATGCATACGCCCGGACCCTGCTGGACCCGGCAGACCTCATACGTCAAACCGATACGGTACCCGTCTACAAGACCGCCTGAAAACTGGCTCCACGCAGCGGGCCTGACCGATCAATGAAATGGAACGAGAAACGGGCAGGGGAGAGGTCTTGGAGCCACAGCTATGAGTTTCCTGTTCACAATCCTGGTCGCCTACATCGCCGTCTGTTGGCTCTGGGGGATGTACATGGCGATCCGCCTGTACTCAGGCCGACGCGTCTCAAGATTACTGCGGGGCCGGGGCGTGCGTGCACGGATCACCCGCGCCCCCCATCAGGACACCCGGCACACCAAACACGTCAAAGGCACCCCGCAGATCGCCAGCGAAACCCTCGCCAAAGCCGAAGCCGCCGCCGCGAAGTCCCGCGCGGCATAATACAGCAAACATTCTTGCTTCACTTTCTGTGTAAACGCAAAAAAAAATAACCCACGCCTTGTGAGCATGGGTTATTGACTGTTAATTTAATAATGCGTCCGCGGTCACGCCGGGCTGGGCATCACGCCGGGGGGTTCGTCGCCCAGGTCGTTGCTGGGCGTGGGCTCGGGCTTCTTCTCGGCGGCCGCGGCCTTTTCCTTCTCGGCCTGCAGCAGATCGCTGACCGTCGCCTTGGTCAATTGCTCGCCGCGCATGATCCGGTCGACTTCGTCGCGGTTCAGCGTCTCGTACTTCAGCAGCGCCTGCGCCAGAGCTTCGAGCTGGTCGCGGTGCTTCTCGATCAGGTCTTTGGTCTCGTTGTAGGTCCGGTCGATCAGGCCCTTGACTTCCTGGTCGATCAGCCTGGCGGTGTCGTCGCTGAACAGCTTGTCCGGCTGCTCCCAGGGCTGCCGGGACTCATCGATGCCGTAGAGCTGGAAGCCTAGCTTGTCGCTCATGCCCAGTTCGGTGATCATCGCACGAGCGATCGACGAGGCCTGACGGATGTCCTGCGAGGCACCGCTAGAGATATCTCCGCAGAACATGTCCTCGGCGATGCGGCCGCCGTAGGTCACGCGTAGCTGCGCGAGCAACTGCTTCTTGGTGTGGATATGCCGGTCCTTCTCGGGCAGCATGAAGGTCACGCCCAGCGCCTGACCGCGTGGGATGATCGTCACCTTGTGCAGCGGTTCGGCGTGTTCGTCGTAGTACATGACGATCGCGTGGCCCGCCTCGTGGTAGGCGATGACCTTGCGTTCATCTTCCTCGATCTTATGGCTCTTACGCGACCGTCCCCACTTGACCTTGTCCCGCGCCTCTTCCAGGTCGTCCTGCTCGACGAAGTCCTTGCCCTGGAGCGTCGCGCCGATCGCGGCCTCGTTGATGATCGCGGCCAGGTCGGCGCCTGAGAACATCGGGGTGCCGCGGGCCAGCTTCTCGAGGTCGATTTCCGGGCTCATCTTGATCTTGCGGCTGTGGACCTTGAGGATCTCGGCGCGTCCCTTTATGTCGGGCAGCGAGACGTGGATCTGCCGGTCGAAACGCCCCGGCCGGGTCAGCGCAGGGTCCAGCACGTCCGAACGGTTGGTCGCGGCGATGACGATCACCTGGTCGTTTGACTCGAACCCGTCCATCTCCACGAGGATCGCGTTGAGGGTCTGTTCACGCTCGTCGTGCCCGCCAGAGGAGTAGCCGTTGCCACGCCGACGGCCGACCGCGTCGATCTCGTCCAGGAAGATGATGCACGGCGACGAGTCCTTGGCCTGCTTAAAGAGGTCACGGACACGCGACGCACCCACGCCGACGAACATCTCGACGAAGTCCGAACCGCTGATCGAGAAGAAGGGCACGTCCGCCTCGCCGGCGACCGCCTTGGCCAGCAGCGTCTTGCCGCAGCCCGGCGAACCGATCAACAACACGCCCCGCGGCACACGACCGCCCAGCCGTTGGAACTTCTTGGGATTCTTGAGGAACTCGATGATCTCACCGATCTCGTCCTTCGCCTCTTCGATCCCCGCGACGTCCTGAAGCGTGACGGTCGAGTGTTCCTTGTTCACGACCTTGTGGCGCGAACGCCCGAAACTGCCGAGCATCCCCGGGCCGCCCCCGGCGTTACGCAGCGAACGGATGAAGAAGAAGTAGATCAGGAACGCGATGATAAACAACGGCCCCCAACTGATCAGCAGGTGGAACATCACACCGCTTGAGGTGTTGACCTTGAAGCCCTGGCCCATGTCGATCAACTCGGCGACGAACACAGACTTGAGGTCCCCATCGATCGCCACCGACACGCGGTTGTTGCCGGGCGTCGCCTCGGCTTTCGAGCCGGCGACGCCTTCCTTCAACTCGCCGACGATCTGCGTCGACTCGATGACCAGGTCGTCTTTGAAGTCGCCCTGCTCGATATGGTTCTTGAATTCGGTCCAGGTCAGCTCGGTCGGCTGCTGCTTCTGCGTGGCAAACATCAGGAACAACGCCACTACCAGCCCGCCCATCAGCAGCCAGCTGACCATGCTCCGCGACATCCCGTTGGGGTTGCGCTGCCCTAAAGGCGGCTTGCCGTCGCCCCCACCCCCGCCCCCGGAGTTGCCCCCGGATTTATCACCGGATTTATCACCGGCGTCCCGGGCGTTGCGGTTGGAGCCATCGTTCTTTGAGTCGTGCTGATCAGGCATTCGGGTCTCACATCTCTATCTATTTTAAGGGAACCCGCCTGAGTCGATCAGGGGGTATCTTCGGGGCAGCGTATTCTAGGCTTTAGGATACGCCCCTGCTGGATTCTATCGGCTAATCCGCCGGGCACCCCCGATTCACCGGGGCCTAAACCCGGATATTCTCCCGCAACCGCCGATATCTCACCAGTCGGCCTGCATGGTGGACACGATATCCTGGGCCAACCGCTGCACCGCTTGGCGCTGGCCAACCTCAACGGGCTCGCCGACCCCCGCAGTCGGGATATACCGGCCCACGGAAACGAAGCCCCGGCGGTCCCGGATAATGCCGCCCTTACCGAGGTCTTTCCACACAAAATCGACGGTGATGGTCAATTCCACCTCCTGAGGCACCCCGCCGGGGCGACGCCGGCTGATCTGCCGCTGCTCGATATGGGTGATCGTCCCCTCGAGTTGGGTCTGGGCGACCCCCGGGCTGACAACCTTATAGGGCGTCCGCGACTCGATCTGCTTGGTCAACGCCTCGGCCAGCTGGAACTCCACCCCCCGGTAGAACGTCCGATTTTCAAAGATCGGGGACGCCACCGTCCGGTATTCCGTCGGGAACAGCTCCTTGCTTGAGTAGCCGCAGCCGGTCAACCCCAGGCACAGCACCACGGCCAGCAGCCCGACAACCCCGACCCGATTGGCTTTCACACATTCCATCAGGGCTTCTCCGGCAGGGAATCAAGGGGGTCCATCGCTTCGATATCCGACTGAGGCTGGGTCAACCCGCCGACGGGGTCGGCATCGATCGGCTCGGGCTCGATTGTGTCCTCGGGCTCCGCCTCCAACGGTTCGTCGAGTTCGAGTGCCTCTGTTCCTTCAGTCTCATTTAACTCGGAGGCTTCTATCGCCTCGATCGCCTCCTCGACGACAGACTCGACTTCTTGAACCGTGGGCTCAGTCACCGCCGGGTCCTGCGGCTCATCCACCGGCTCGGCGACATCGGATACGTCCGCCGGTTGGGGCCGGGCCGCCGATGATGTTTCTTCCACGTGCAGCACCGGGGCACCCATCTTGTTGAGGATGCGGATCGCGTCCTGGGCCGCGGCGGTCTGCGGGAAGTCGGTCACGACACGCTGATATAAATAGATGGCGCTGAGTTCCTGCTTCCGCTGGACGTGCCAGCCGGCCGCAACCATATCACGCATCGCCAGCGACTCGTCGATCCGGATCAATAGCGCGTCCACGCCGATCCGCTCGGCCGACGCCGGGTACTCCGCGCGGTAGGTCTTGAGCCGCTGCCCGGCATCAATCAGCCCGGTCGCGTCGAAACGCGGGCCCTTGAACCGTGCCAGGTTCGCCTGGATCAGCCGGAGCATCGCCCATTCGCGCTTCAGGCTGCGGGGGTAGTTAATCAGGAAGAGGTCATACGCCTCGGCGGCGCTGTCCATCTGCGGCTTGTCGAAGTAGTAGTCCGCCAGCAGCATGCTGGCCATCTCCCCCAGCTCGCTGCCGGGGCCGCGCTCCTGGATGCGGACCAGGATCTCCTCGGCCTCGCCTGTCGCCGGCAGGATACGCATCCCCCACAGACGGCGGTTCATCCCGGCGGCAAACATCTTCGCCAGCTCGAACTCACGCTCCATCGCGGTATGAAACTGCTCGGTCCCGGAAAATTCGCGGATCACAAACTCGTAATCAAACAGCGACTTGAAGAAGTGCTTGCGGGCCACGTTCGCGTCGCCACGCAGCAGATACGCCTCGACCAGCATCGGGTGGTCGGGGTAGTCCTCGATCCAGTCGTCCGCCGCCTGCTTGGCCTTCTTGCCCTTGTCCAAAGCGATCAGCCGACGGATCGCATCCAGCTTCCCCTCGGGCGACCCCGGCTCGGCCACGGGCTGCTTCACCCAGTCCCCGCCTTCCAGTTCATACTTCTGCCCCCCGGACGCCCCCGCCCCCGAAAGCTGGGATTCTGAAGTCTGCGCATCGGTCGTGCCGGTCCCGAGCAGCAGCGCTACCCCCAGCAACGCCAAGCCCGCCCATCGGCTCCATCCCTGATCTGCCCGAATGTCATGACGCATCTATATAGCTCCGGGCCCGCCCGAATCATTTCAGACGACCGGCTTAGATGATATGTCAGCAGGATTGGCCCGGCAAAGCGTGGTTGATCGTTCGTGGCTGATGGTTGGTGGTAAGTGATAACGGAGGCCTACCAGAGGACGCCGTCCACTAGATCAGCACTCATCAATCAGAGATCATTGATCCGACCCCACCGCTCCCCGACACCCGAACCCCGACCTCCCCCCGCTTGACATCCAAACCCGCCGACCTCTAGAATCGCTTTTCCACCCCTAAACGGGTGCCGCCTCCCTAGCTCAACTGGCAGAGCAGCTGACTCTTAATCAGCGGGTTGAAGGTTCG
>JAJDCW010000319.1 GCA_029260635.1 Phycisphaeraceae bacterium
CCTCGGCGACGTCCCCATTGATCACCAGCGAGTCCGCCCCCCGCCACAACGGCGCAAGCTCGGCTGGCGAACGCACCACGGCGTCCGCCCGCCCCATGTGCGTGTCCGACAGGATGACGATCCGGTGACTCATCGTGTAAACGATATCGGTTGGCGGCCTGACGTGCTGGACTATTTACCACATCCAATTGCAGACATATGATTTCAACGTGCAAGTGTCAGGCAACACCCGGCAGGATGACAGCCGCACCCGCGAGGTCCTCCACACCCACCACACACGGAACCCCCACACTATAAAGAACATTTTAAGTTATACTTAATATTATATATAACTTAAAATTGTTCTTTATAGTGTGGGGCGTCTTCCAATTTAGGTTAGGCGAATCGGTCGGATGCATCATCCGAGATCGATGTGACGCTATCGGTGTGGTTATCTTCGCCCAGCCATCGAATCCTCACACCTGCCGGTCCAGCAGGCGGTACTGTACGGCCTCGGCGATGTGGTGAGTCTGGATCGAGTCGGCCCCGTCAAGGTCGGCGATCGTCCGTGCGACACGGCGGATCTTGTCGTAGGCACGGGCACTTAAACCCAATTCGGTCATCGCCTGCTTCAGTAACGATTGACTTTGTGTGTCCAGTGTGGCGAGCTTGTCGAGTTCCCTGCCTGTGAGCGTGCTGTTGGGGCGGAGCGGGCCGCCGTTGCGGTCGGTTTGAGTCTTCCGGCTGGTGACGACCTGTTCGCGCATGGTAGCGCTGCTCGTGCCGTTGCGTTGGTCGGTGAGTTGCTGGTAGGGGACCGCGGGCACCTCGACGTGGATATCGACCCGGTCAATCAACGGCCCGGAGATGCGCGACAGGTAGCGGTCCATCTGGCGTTGACTGGTCTCGTCGTTGGGTGCCGCGCCCTTGGGTGTCGGGTTCATCGCGGCGACGAGCATGAAGCTGGCGGGGAACCTTATCGAGCTGTGGGCGCGTGCGATGGTGACGTGGCTGTCTTCAAGTGGTTGGCGCAGAGTTTCCAGGACGGCTCGGGAGAACTCGGGCATCTCGTCGAGGAAGAGGACGCCGTGGTGCGCGAGGCTGACCTCGCCGGGCCTGGGGATCATGCCCCCGCCTACGACCGCGACACTGCTGGCCGTGTGATGGGGCGCACGCACCGGACGCGCGGCGATCAGCGACTGACCTTTGGGGACCTGGCCGACAGACGAATAAATCCGTGTGACATCCAACGCCTCTTCACGCGACAGTGGGGGGAGGATGCCGGGCAGCGCCTTGGCCATCATCGTCTTGCCGGTCCCCGCCGGTCCTATCATCAGGACGTTGTGCGCCCCGCTGGCCGCGATCAGCATCGCACGCTTGACCGCCTCCTGCCCACGCACATCCGCGAAGTCGGCGTACACCCCGTTGCTATTGAGTAAGTCGTCGGTATCGACCTCTGGCAACGGCTCGATCATGTGCTGGTTATTGAGGAACGCGACGACGCTGGCGAGCGTGTCCGCGGGGTAGACCTCGATTCCGCCGACGGCTGAGGCTTCGCTGGCGTTCTCGACCGGGACGACCACGCCTTCGAGCCCGAGGTTCTTGCAGAGGATCGCCAGGTTGATCACCCCGCTGACCGGACGGACCCGCCCGTCCAGCGCAAGCTCGCCAGCAAACAACAACCGCTTATGCCGTTGTGTCTGGATCACCTGTTCAGCAAGCAGTAGCCCCAACGCGATCGGCAGGTCGAAGATCGGCCCTTCCTTGCGGATATCCGCCGGCGCCAGGTTCACCAATAACCGGGACATTGGGAAGGGGTAGCCGGAATTGATGATCGCCGACCGTGTCCGCTCGATTGATTCTTTCACCGCCGCATCCGGCAGCCCCACGATCGTCGTCTTAGGCAGCCCCTGCTCCGCGACATCCACCTCGACCTCACACGCAAGCGGGTCGATGCCCTGGAGCACGAAGCTGTGGACCTGTGCGAGCATAGGCTGAGTGTAGCGACCCATACAAGACCCGTACAGCCCGGTGGAGTAGTGTATAATGGCTGTGGCTTTGTGAGGCCGATTGAGCCTTGTGCGGTCTGGTGCGGTTACTCCGCCGGCGGTATGCAGATAACCCGCCCCGATTTAACCGCTTATGCCTGTTTTCGGTTGACCCTCGTTATAACCGGGGCTATTCTTATCGGGCATGCGTCTTTGACCATGTTTCGGTTGCACGGAAGCAACGCCGTGCTATTAGTTAGGTTCCGAGGGATGTAAAGCTATATAGCCCAATGTGTCAGGCGGAGCCGACCCGCTTGGATTTACTGCCCGCCCGCATACTTACCTTCACGGGAGGCGATCAGGCCGATGAGTGACAGCCCCTACCAGCGTTTCAAGGCGTGGACCCGTTCACGCCTTGATTCCGCAAACGCAGAGTCAGACCACAACGACAGCCACCGCGGGTTTACACTTGACGAGCTGGAGCCGCGCACGCTGCTCAGCGCCGTGCTGACCAACGCCATCCCCGACCAGCACATACACGCCTCGGGCGGCACCGCCGCGATCGATCTCACAGACTACTTCGACAACACCGATATCGACGGCACCGTCGTCCGCTACGACACCGTGTTCGGTGATTTTGACGTGCAGCTCTTCGATGTCGCCGCGGTCAACACGGTCCTGAACTACCTGGGTTACGTGGATCGTGGCGACTACGACGGGTCGTTCTTCCACAGGCTGGCGCTGAACGCGGACAGCACGCCTTTCGTCGTGCAGGGCGGCGGCTTCGTGTTTGAGGCGCCCAACAACTACAACTCGGTCTTCCAGGGGCCAAGTGTCGTCAATGAGTTCGGCGCGTCAAACCTCCGCGGCACGATCGCGATGGCCAAGCTCGGCGGGGACCCCGACAGCGCCACCAACCAGTGGTTCTTCAATATGGGGGACAACTCGGGCAACCTGGATAACCAGAACGGCGGGTTCACCGTCTTCGGGCGGGTCGTGGGCAACGGCATGGAGGTGGTTGATCTGATCGCCACGACGCCGGTCTGGGACGCGTCTTCGCTGAACGGTGCCTTCGGAGACCTTCCGCTACGTGACTTCGATAACACCAACTTCCCCGACAACGACAACCTGGTCGTCATCAATTCGATCACGCGCGTTCAAGAGTTGAGCTACCGGGTCGTGCCCTCGTCGTTAACCAGCCGGGTGCAGGCGACGGTGGATGAGAACGGGCGGCTGACGGTCTTCACCAGCGGGGCGTCCCGGGTTGAGACGGTCACGATCACCGTTGAGGCCGAGGACGCCGACGGCAACACCACCCAGGCCTCGATCGATGTCGTGGTCATCCCCGCCAAGGAAAGCATCACCGGCAACCGCAGCGCCGAGCTGCTCTGGCGTAACTTCAAGAACGGCAAGAACACCCTCTGGCAGATGCAGGGCTTCGACAAGCTCTCCAACGCCGCGATTGCCAAGGTCGGCAACACCACATGGTTCATCGCCGCCAGTGGTGATTTTGATAAAGACGGCAACATTGACCTGCTCTGGCGCAACGCGTTCGACGGGCAGAACAAGATATGGCTGATGGAAGGCACGACCCGTGTCGGCGTCGTCGACCTCCGCACCGTCGCCAGCCAGAATCTGTCGATCGGCGGTGTCGCCGACTTCAACAATGACGGCGATATCGACATCCTCTGGCACAACAGCAAGAACGGAAAGAACACCGTCTGGACCATGAACGAGACGATCGAAGATGACACGCTCATCCTCGACAGCCAGCCCGGCTCTACGTGGTACGTCGGGGGCGTGGCAGACATGGATCAGGACGGTGCCGTTGACATCATCTGGCGTAACGACGCGGCGGGGCAGAACAAGGTCTGGCTGCTGAACCCGTTCGACGCCACCCTCAAGCAGGCCGCGTCCCTGCTGACGCTGGGCAATTCTGATTGGATCATCGGCGGGATCGCCGACTACAACAACGACCGCAACTACGACATCCTTTATCGCAACTCCCAGACCGGCCGAGAGCAGGTCTGGCTGATGAACGGGACTACCCGGCAGTCGGTCAACACGTCCATGCCAAACCTGCGGAACCTGGACTGGCAGCTCCCCGGGCGTGCCTCAGAACTCGCGGCGACCCAGAAGGCTTTGGTCAAGACTCAGCGGCTGAATAACAGGCTCGCGAAGCAGCGCAGCGCCTCGGCTATCGCGGCGAGTGCCCAGCAGTCCGAATCCACCGCGTCACTGCTCAGCGATATGCAGCCGATCATGGTCCTCGATACGGGTGGCGAAGAAGAGGAACCGGGCTTCAACAACAACTGAGTTGGTTTACCTGTAATTATTATCCCCCTCAGCCCCCGGCTTCGCCGTGGGATTCTGTAAATGTTGATAGACACCGATCCCCCGACAGAGCCGGGGGGTGAGGGGTCATACGCGAATACTATTGCCACACGGTATGGTGTAAAAACCTACTACAGAACAAACCGGCTGAGGTCCTTGTCTTCCGCGATGGCCTGGACCTGCTCTTTCACAAAAGCTTCGTCGATCGTGACGGTGGTCTCGCCTCGTTGCGCCATCTCGGGGGCGTCGAAGTTGATCTGCTCGAACACCTTCTCGATGATCGTCATCAGGCGACGGGCGCCGATGTTTTCCAGTGTGGCGTTGGCTTTGGCCGCGATCTGCGCGACGGCCCGGATGCCCGAATCCTCAAAGACCACGTCCAGCCCCTCGACCTTGAGCAACGCCTTCTGCTGTTTGGGCAGCGCGTTGCCCGGCTCGGTGAGGATACGCACGAAATCGTTTTCACCAAGAGGCGACAGCTCCACACGGATTGGGAAGCGGCCTTGCAGTTCGGGCATCAGGTCGCTCACGGCGGTGGCGTGGAAAGCCCCGGCGGCGATGAACAGGATGTGGTCCGTTTTGACCACGCCACTGCGTGTCGTGACGTTCGTGCCCTCCACGATCGGCAGCAGGTCACGCTGCACCCCCTGACGCGATACGTCCGGCGATCCCCCGCCCCCGGAGGTGCCGCCACCGGAACCACCCGACACCGCGATCTTGTCGATCTCGTCTAGGAAGATGATACCGCCTTGTTCCGTGCGTTCGATGGCCTCGGCGGTGACCTTGTCCTGGTCCAGCAGTTTTTCGGTTTCCTGCTCGGTCAGGATATGGCGCGCCTGTGACACGGTGGTCCGCCGACGGCTGTTTTGTTCGGGGATCATGCGCTCTAGCATGTCAGACATCTGCGGGTCCATCTGGTCGATGCCCATATTGGCGAACATCACCGAGGCGTGCGGCTTGTTGCTCACGTTCAGCTCGACCTCGCGGTCGTCGAGTGTCCCGGCGTCCAGTTGCTCGCGGAGCTTTTCGCGTACCTGTTCACGGCGTTCTCCCGACGACTCGGTGCTCACATAACCGCCCGTAGTCGAGGGCCGGGGCTCCGGCTTGGTTGAGCCGGGCAGCAACAGATCAACCAGGCGCTCGGCGGCGGCTTCCTTGGCTTTGACGGCGACCTGCTCGGCGTGCTCGGCACGCACCATCGTGACGGCCTGATCTAACAGGTCGCGCACCATCGACTCGACGTCCCGGCCGTGGTACCCGACCTCGGTGAATTTGCTGGCCTCGACCTTGACGAACGGGGCGTCGGTGAGTTTGGCCAGACGTCGGGCGATCTCGGTCTTGCCCACGCCGGTCGGCCCACTCATGATGATGTTCTTGGGATAGACCTCCCCGGCCATCTCCCCGGTGAGCTGCTGGCGTTGCCAGCGATTACGGATCGCCACGGCGACGGCCCGCTTGGCGTCCGCCTGCCCGATCACATAGCGGTCCAGCTGTTCAACAATCTGTTTTGGGGTCAGGTGATTCATGGTCATCCTATCCTAGCTTCTGTACCGGACCGTGTGGTGGGCCCGATAATTCGGTCGTATCTTAGGCCCGCGAATGTCACGCGGCCGGGCTTATCACAGGAATCTCATACCGATTCTTACCAGCCCCGGCATGGCCTCGCCGGGTACAGGAGCCGAGTACATCTATAGCCTCATGGGATTTCCCAGGAGGTAGAGTCTGGGCCGGTTGTAACGGCCGGATAACTCTGGCAAGCCCCTAAACCGCCCCCCCGGATTAGTCGATCTACAGCGTAGTTGTTGCCACGAAAACCGGCGCAACCGGCGGGTTTGGATCGTTGATCTGACCGCGATCAGTGTGGTTTTCCGCTGTGAGGCCGGCTAGCGGCCGTTGCTGGAGGCGCGATTAAGACGCATGGCACTGGGATTTACTAAACCCCGTTTCTCACCGATCGCCATCGACTTCGGTACCGACACCCTCAAGGTGTTGCAGTTGTCGCTGGGCGATGCGCCACAGCTGATCGCGAGTGCCTCAGCCGTGATCCCCGAGTCCGCGCGCAGCGACCTGAACAGCCGCCGGGCCTTCCTGTCAGGCACGCTTAAGAATCTACTTAAATCTCAGCCGTTCAAGGGCAGACGTGCAATCGTCTCGATCCCCGCGTTCCAGACTTTGATCCAGCACATCGAGCTGACCAAGGCCGAGCACGAAGACTTCGATGCTCAGATCGGCCTGCACCTGATCCAACGCTTCAACGTCGACCCCTCCCGGATGGTGGTTCGCAACCACAGCGTCGGGAAGATCGTGCGCGACGGCGCGACCCGGTACCAGGTTGTCTGTGTCGCCGCCCGCCGCGACGCCGTGATGAAGTACATCGATCTGGCGACCCAGTGCAAGCTGGAAGTCGTCGGCATGCACAGCGAACCGATGGCGCTGGTCCGCGCTCACCCGCTTCTGCAGAATGGTCAGAAACTAGGCGAGGGCGTCCCATGCTACATCGATATCGGTGCCGGCATGACCAAGCTGATCGTGCCGCACGGCGAGGAGCTTGCGTTTGCCAAGACCGTACACGCCTCCGGCGATCACCTGACGCGTGAACTCGCACAGATGCGCGGGATCAAGTTCGACCAGGCACGCAACCTGCGTGTCCAGCCCTCGATGCAGCACACCGCCGCGGTCGATGAGGAAGGCCCGGGTCTGGGCACGGTCGTCAGTGAGTCAAAGGAAACCGGCGCAGTAGAAGGCGGCGAAGTCAGCATGACCGTCGAGTCACTGATCGACGAGCTGAGGCTGTCGATCCGCTATTACCACAGCGTCTTCCCCGAGCGGCCGATCCAACAGCTCGTGTTTCTGGGTGGGGAGTCCCAGGACGTCAAGATGTGTCAACTGATCGCCCGCTCGGTCCGTATCGCGGCTCGACTCGGCGACCCGTTCGCCGGCGTTGATACGCTCGATTATCAGGGCCGATCCGGCGGCATCGAATCCTACAAACCCATGCCCGGCTGGGCGGTCCCCCTGGGGCTGTGCTTCAGCGAGGCGAACCTTTAACGCACACAGACGGACAACCAGGCCCATCGGGCCGACAGGGCGGGTGCCGCCCTGAACGTGGAGCAAAGTTATGGCTAACAATGAGAGCTTCCTACCAGAAGACTACCTCCAGAAGAAGATCGCACGGCGCACCAACGCCATATGTATCACGCTGTTCGCGTTGGTGATGGCAGGTGTGGTGGGGGCGTACCTTGTCACCGACCGTCAGCGGGCCGAGGTCCGCAGGCTACAGGATGAGGTGAACGTCAGCTTCGAAGACGCTGCCAAGCGTATCGAACAGCTGGAGCAGCTACAGATCGATAACAAGATCATGTTGCAGCGACGCAAGGTCGCCGAGGTCCTCGTCGAGCGCATCCCGCGCAGCGTGATCCTGGCGGAGCTGACCAACCGGATGCCATCGACCCTGAGCCTGCTTGAGTTCGATATGGAGACCAAGGTCCTGCGCACCGCGCCCAGGCCAAAGACCGCGATCCAACGTGAGACCGAGAAGAACGCCAAGGACCGCAAGAAGCTCAAGCAGCCAGACCTCGTCGAGATCAAGCCCACCGAATTGACGCTGACGCTGATCGGGGTTGCCCCGACCGACCTGGAGGTCTCGCAGTTCCTGGCGATGCTGAATCAGCACGAGCTGTTCCAGAACATCTACCTGCGTTACAGCGAAGGCACGACGGTCCAGGACCGGGCGATGCGTAAGTTCGAGCTGGAGCTGACCCTGAACCAGAACATCGACCCGCACCGACTGGACAACAACACCGAACTGCCGATGGACCCGATGGGCGACACCATCTCCATCAACCAGGACGGCAAGCGCGTGATGAACCAACCCGAGGTTGTCCCGGCATCATCCCCGGCCACCGGAAAGGATAAATAACCATGCAATTCGGACTACGAGAAGCCGTCTTCATCCTGTTGCTGCTGGCGATGCCCGTCGCCGCTTACTTCTTCGTCTTCGAGCCCCGTTCGACACAGATCTCCGAAGCCCGCGCTGAGATCGCGTCCAAGCAGGCCAAGCTCAAAGAGCTTGAGAGCGCGACCAAGGGAATGGATGATTTAGGCGATCAGATCGACAAGAAGCGTAAAGCCATCGAGCTCTTCGAGAAGAAGCTCCCCGCCCAGCGCGACGTCGAGGTCGTCCTGCGTGACGTCTGGCGTCTCGCGGCCGAGAACGAACTGACCCCCAAGAGCGTCCACACCGACAAGATCGTGGCCTCGGCCCAGTACGCCGAGCTCCCGATCAAGCTGAGCATCATCGGCGACTTCAGCGGCTTCTACACCTTCCTTCAGGAACTGGAGAAGCTGCCACGAATCACCCGGACCCCGACCATGAAACTCGAGAAGCTCAACAAAGCCGAAGGCGAGATGCAGGCCGACATGGTCCTGAGCATCTTCTTCCAGGGCGAGAAACGCCAGGCCAGCGCAAACTGACTATCCACGGAGACAAGGCCATGAACGATTACAATGAAGACAACAACGCCCTGATAGCTCAGGATAACGACGCCGAAGAGCCCATGTCCATGACCCTAAGCGGGATCGGACGCGGCGACGGCACGCAGGAGCCCGGCTTCGAGGAGGCGACCGAAACCGGTAACGGGCTGCTCTCGCACACGACGCTGCTGATCGTCGCCGTCGCGATCGTCGCCGCCGGTTCGCTGTTCCTCATGCGGGCATCGCAGGGCGAACTTACCAGCAGCGCCGAGGCGCTGGAGATCGAGTCCAAGATCTCCGACACGCTGAACAAACTCAACAACCCCTTGCTTCTAACAGAGGGCGACCCGCTATTGTCTGAGAACCTCAGCTCACTGCTGGCATCGACCGAGGACATGACCTCGATCTTCGAGCACGATGTCCGTGACCAGCAGGTCCCCATCGAGCAGGTCAAGAAGAACCCCTTCTCGATTGCGCTGGCCGACACCGGCCAGGGCGCGGCCCCCGACACCCGGAAGACGGACCGGGCGCTTGAGCTGCTGCAGATCGAGCTGAAGTCTCTGGACCTGCAGTCGATCATGCTCGGCTCCAGGAATATCGCCGTCATCGGCGGTGAATTCTACAAGCGGGGCGATAAGCTCGGCAGCTTTACGGTCACTGAGATCGATAAGTTTACCGTCTACCTCCAGGCCAACGGCTCCCCGTTTGAGGTCTCGCTGAAAGACCAGGACAGCTAAGCCCCCACGGGCAGACACGGATTTAGATTAACGCGGGTGTCCCGACATCAATGGCCGAGACACCCGATGATGCACACCGCACAAGGGCCGTACGATGACGATCGAAGACCCCACAGAACACCCCAATGACCAGGTGAACCTGGGGTCTATGGTTCCCCAGTCCGTGGCATCGACCAACCTCTACACACCCGACGACAGCCTCGAGGAAACCGGCCTGTCTCAGGACCTGGGGCAGGCGCTACTCAGCGCCGGCGCGATCGACCAGGAGCAGCTCACCTCCGCCCGATCGGTGATTGAGAAGTCGCCGGGTAAACGACTGGTCGATGTGATCCTTGGGATGGGCGTGGATGAGGTCGCGGTCCAGCAGGCCTGGGCCAAGGTCACCGGCGTGCCTTTCCAGCGCATCGGTGAAGACACGATCGAGGCCGACCGGCAGATCAATCGCCTCGGTCTGGACTTCTGCCTCAGTCACGGCGTGCTGCCTATCCGTATGGCCGGGCCACGTCTGGTCATGGGTGTCACCGACCCGGACAACCTCCCGATCGTCGATGAGATCCGCCACAAACTCCAACTGCCGATCAAGACCGTCGTGGTCTGCGCCGGCGATATCAGTGGTTACATCGAAAGCCTCAAGGAACTCGCCGATCAAGAAGGCGAAGACAGCACGGTCGATGAGATCATCGCCGGTATTGAAGATGACGACATCGAACTCGTCGAGACCAAGGACGAGGAGATGGACCTCGAGAAGATGGCCGGCGAATCACCGGTCATCCGTTTCGTGAACTACCTGATTTTCAACGCCGTCAAGGAAGGCGCGTCCGACATCCACATCGAGCCGATGGAGAAGAAGCTGCAGATCCGCTACCGGATCGACGGCATCATGTTCGACTCGATGAGCCCGCCGCACCACATGAAGGCGGCCATCGTTTCACGTATCAAGATCATGGCCAACCTGGACATCTCCGAACGCCGCCTACCGCAGGACGGCCGTATCCGCGCGATGGTCCACGGCCGCAAGCTCGACCTGCGTGTCTCCACCCTCCCGATGGTGCAGGGCGAGAAGGTCGTGATGCGTATCCTCGATACCCGCTCGATCCAGGTCGGCCTGGACGACCTGGGCATGGGCGAGGACACCCTGCTGATGTGGAAGCACCAGATCGATCAGCCCCACGGTATCGTTCTGGTTACAGGCCCCACCGGCTCGGGTAAAACGACCACCCTCTACTCGTCGCTCGGCAAGATGGACCGCAGCAAGCTGAACATCTCCACCACCGAAGACCCCGTCGAGTACCACCTCAACGGGATCAACCAGACACAGGTCCACGACAAGATCGGCATGACCTTCTCCGCCGCGCTCCGCGCCCTGCTGCGACAGGACCCCGACGTGCTGATGGTCGGCGAAATCCGGGATACAGAGACGGCCAAGATCGCCATCCAGGCGTCGCTCACCGGCCACCTCGTTCTATCCACGCTGCACACCAACGACGCACCGAGCTGCGTCACCCGTCTGATCAACATCGGCGTCGAGCCCTACCTCATCGGCAGCGCCGTCAACGCCACGCTCGCCCAGCGGCTAGTCAGAAAAATCTGCGATAACTGCAAGGTCAAGAAACCCCCGGCCGGCGACGTCGCCGACCACCTGGCGATGCACGGGATCGCGCTGGATGAACTCTGCATCGGCGAAGGCTGCGAGAAGTGCCGCAACACCGGGTACGCGGGCCGCCTGGGTCTGTACGAGCTGCTGATTCTGGATGACAACCTCCGCGACAAGATCGTCAGCAACCCAAGCGTCACCGAGTTCCGCCGGATGTGCGTCGAACGCGGCATGATCACCCTCCGCGAAGACGGCTTCCGCAAGGTCGGACTGGGCCAGACCACCGTCGACGAGATCCTCCGCGTCACCGAGAGCACGATCTGACGATCGTTCGGAAGGCTTGGTTCCAGTCTATTGACTCGCCCCTCAGCCCCCGGCTCCGCGGGGGGATTCTGGCCATTAGTACATCTCCGCACAATTATCATTGTGTCATGCCCTGCGCACCCGGGTATCATGTTGCACCGTATCTACAGGAGCACTTGATATGCCCGTTGCAAGAAGCGTTTTACTATTCATTGTGGTTGTCTTCCATAGCCTGATAGTATTTGACACGGCGAAAGCCATCGAGCCGCTTGATTCAAACGAATTACCCCAGGCCCTCGACACGCTGCTCGACGATCACCCCGCCACGAAGCGTACTACCATCACCCTCAAGGTCGTCGACCTTGAAACCGGCGAGGTGCTTTACGACCGTGGCGGCGACCGACTCCTGATCCCCGCGTCGAACCTAAAAATCTACACCGCCTCGGCCGCGCTGGACCTGCTTGGCCCTGATTACCTGTGGGGCACAAGCGTTCTTGCCGCTGGCAACATAAAAAGGGGAACCTCTAGCGACGATCTGGTGATTGGTGGAACAGGCGACCCGATGCTGGATACCGCACAGTTGGCAGATTTGGCTGACAAACTTATCAAAGAACACAAGCTTAAGCGGGTCCGCGGCCAAGTCCGTGTTACTGCGAACCCAAGGTGGAACGGCGTCCCCCTGAAAGGCCCCGGATGGATGTGGGACGACGACCCCGATTACTACAACATGTCGATACGCTCGGTGATGCTGAACTTCAACACCCTGGACGTGGTGGCAACACCAAGTAGTAACGGTGTCTCCGTCTCTTTGGATCCCGCGACTAGCTGGCCCCCGGTGGTCGTAGCCCCATCCACGGATCCAGAAGACAAAGGGATCAGCTTTGAGCGCGAATCATTTGAAGAAACTATCCGCGTCACCGGTACCCTCGAACCCGGCAGCGACCCCGTGCGAGAAACAATCACTATGCACGACCCCGACCTCTGGGTCGCTTCGGTATTCACGCAGATGCTGTTGGATCGTGGCGTAGAGTTTAAGGAAAACACGGACACCCCATCCGATCGGCAAAAATCAGCATTCTACACCCGGTTGCTTATCACACAGCACGGCAAAGACCTCGCCGAGGCACTCAAACATTTCCTCAAGGTCAGCGAGAACGCGGTGGGGGAGATGGTGCTGCTGAAGCTGGCCGAAACACAAAGCATGGAAGATGTAAGCTGGCCCGCCGGCGCAAAAGTCATTACCTACTGGCTGATCAACACCGCCGGCCTCGAGGAAGGCTCCTTCCGCCTGGTCGATGGCTCGGGCCTCTCCCGTTACAACCTGATCTCGGCGGATTCATCGGTGAAGCTCCTGGCGTTTATGAAAACCCACAAGCACTTCGCCCCGTTCTTCGAGGGCCTACCCATCTACAAGGTCGAACTCCCCGAGGGCGAAACCTGGGGCGGCGAATCTCTGACCGGCTACGACCCCGAACGCGTCTTCGCCAAACCCGGCGGCATGTCCGGCGTCTCCACCATCTCCGGCTATATCAAAACCCTCGACGGCCGATGGCTGGCCTTTTCCCTACTCGGTAACGGCTACATCGGCTCCAGCAAACCCGTCCGCGATCTGCGCTACGAGGTATGGGGGGAGTTGGTTCGATACAGGCCGGCAAATTCCAGGTAATTGAAGCCGCGAAATAACATGGCCGGGATCAAATGATTGCAAGCAAAGCGTTTATGCTGCTCTTGTATTAGTCACGGGTAGCTGACACTTTGAGTTAGACGTTTCACGGCCCAACACCCGGTCATACACACCCATGATCTTCTGCATCCGGCTCTTGAAGGTGAAGGACTGACAGACCCGCTGGTAGGCCCGTTCGGTGAACGCGTCACAGATGCCTTGGTTGGTAAGCAGTGGGGAAATCGATTTTGTCCAGTCATGCTCGTCTTCGCCTAGGATCACACCACAGCCGCCGTGGTCTAGTAAATCGCTGACACCGCCTACATCGGTCGCGGCGGCGGGGACGAGCATCGCCATAGCTTCCAGGACGACGTTGGGCAGGCCCTCGGTCCGGCTGGGCAGCAGGAGCAGGTCCAGCATTTCGTAGATCGGTCTCGCGTCGGTCTGCCAGCCCCACCAGCGGATCGCGTTGGCGACACCGAGTTGCATGGCGAGCTGTTCGAGTTCCTTGCGCTGTGGCCCGTCACCGATCAGGTGCAACTCGGCCTGTGGCTGAGTCTTTACCAGGTCCGCAATCATCCGGATCGCGCGGTCGACGCCTTTCTCGATGCTGAGACGGCCGATCACACCGATGGCGAAGCTGTCCGCGGGCAGACCCATCTCGGCCTTGGCCAGGCCGGGCGTCTGGGTGCGTCGGTACTCGGTAGTGTCGATGGCGTTGGGGATGTAGGTCAGCCGGTCGGGGTTGACGCCGTGATAGGCGCAGTGCTTGACCAAGGGCGGGCTGACGGCGATCACCTGGTCGTAGCCGAGCATCGCCAGGTTGTCGATGTGGTAGTAGAGCCTGGTGCGCCAGGTCTCACGGGTAAAGCCGTGCGCAGTGGTGACGAGTTTCATCGGGTGCTTGCGCCGGATGAGTCGCCCCAGCACGTTGGTCTTGTAGTCGTGGCTGTGCCAGATATCGATCTTCAGGTCGCGACAGAGCTCCGTCATCGCATCGAGCGCGTGACGATCCAACGCGTGTGCCTCAGCGATCTCATACAACGGGCATTTCAGCTGCTTGGCGCTCTCGCGGATGACGCACATCCCCGGGTCGCCCTGCGGGTAGAGGTAGGCTGCGGTGACGCTGTACCGCGCGGGGTCGGCGAACCTGGGGCTGCGCAGGATCGTCTTCTCCGGCCCGCCGCCACAGCCTGCCACGACACGTGTGTGCAGCACGTTGGCGGGTTTGGGGTCGCGACCGTTCAGCGGGATTCCGCGTTTCTTCGTAATTACCCTGGGCACGGTATCGACCACGGGCTCTTTAGCCTCGTGGGTTGGTGTCGGTTCGACATCGGGCAACTCAATCGGCCCGCCCCACGGGACATCTTTCGGCCGCTTCTCTGGAAACAGGTCGCCGGCGGTGAGATGGATGTCGTGAGTGGGGTCGTGCGTCATGTCATTAACTATCTGAGTTACAGCATAAAACCCGGGCAGGTCGCGCAGGCGTTGTCCTTGGCTTGTTCGTCGGTGAGTTTCTTCTTGAAGCTTCGTCGTGCCAGCCGGTAGGCCTGGCCGTTCCAAACCTTTGCGAAGCCCTGTTCGAAGACGTCGCCCATGTCCTCACCAGGATCGAATGAGCCACAGCAGGTGACGACCTGGCCGTCCCAGTTGATGACGCTCTGCCGCCAGGGCCAGGAGCAGTCGAACAGCTTCTTGCCGTTGTAGTCGCCGTCCGCGATCTCGCCGGTCTGTTTCATCTGCTTGTAAGGCTCAAGCACGTAGTCCTGGTCCTTGGGCAGCCATTCCTCAAGATGGTTCTTAACCTTCATCTTCAAGAGATCGTCGGCCAGGCCTAGCGATTGCAGATTCTTGTCCTGGTCCTGGAAGCGTGCGTTCATCGAGGCGGTTGAGTAAATCGCTTTGCACCCCAGGTCATTGGCGAGGCGCTCGAAAGCGTCACGCTCGTGCTCGTTGTGACGGGTCACCACGAAGTTGAGTTGGACCATCGGCGTCTTGCTGCCCATCCGATCGCGCGTCTCGATGATGTACCGGACCTTCTGGACCGACTCGTCGAAGCTCTTGCCGGGCTGGTATGTTTCATAGGTCGCCTGGCTTGCGCCGTGCAGGGAACAGGTCAGCGTGTCCAGACCCGACTCAACGAGCATCTCTGCTTGGCTCTTCTGGCCCGGCTTGGGCTTGAGCTTAAATGCGTGCAGGTTCGAGCTGATGTAGGTCCAGATCCCCCGGTCGTGCGCGTGACGGATCATCTTGTAGATGTCCGGGACGATCAGCGGGTCGCCCCACATCGACAGGTCCAGGTCACGCAGGTGCCAGCTCAGCGAGTCGATGAGTTTCTTGAGTTTGGCCAGGTCCATCTTGCCCTTGGGCCTGCCTTCCAGCCCGATCCCGGTGGGGCAGAGCTGGCACTTGGTGTTGCAGATATTGGTCGGCTCGATCTTCATCGAGTACGGCCGACCGATCACGCGCTCGGTCTTCAGCTTGAATTGTATGTTGACCAACGCCATGTTCGTCAGCTTCAATAGCGTCAGGTACCGGCGGTTACGCCAGACATGGAAGACGCCACGTGCTGTGAAGTCGATCAGCGCAAGTAGTTTGTCCAACCCCAGGGTGTGCGACCCCCAGGCCTTCCACCTGCCGGTGACGGCGACGGTCTGTGCCAGTGATCGTTCGACGTGTGTGCTGATTGCGGTCATCGTTGCTTCTTTCGATCCATTGACTCGAAACTATGTATGCATCTATGTGTTTGTTCTTTACGCCGCGATCCCCGGAGGGGGTGTGAACAGCAGGGACTCGTCGTCCGCCTCGTCGTCCTCCTCAGAATCTCCGCTGAGGTTCTCCAGGTAAGACTTCATCACACGCGGCAGCACACCCGCCATCACCAGCAGCAGCCACGGCGGCTCAAACATCTCCAGCGACAGGAACATCCCGTCGAAGATGAAGATCACCAGGCTGGCCTGCGCCGCCAGGCAGATCCGTGAGGCGTCGTGCATCTGCGCCTGCTTGTCATCGTCGGGTTCGGTCTCGATGGCGTCCCGGCACATCATCCTGGCACGACGGAAGTTCCACATGCCGAATCCCAGGATCATCAGGTACAGCGTCGCGGCGGGGATGCCCGTGTCGGCGGCGATCTGCAGGTACTGGTTATGGATCGTTCGGCCCTGACGGTCCGCGCCATAGTTCAGCGTGTATTGGTTGGAGTTACGGATGCCCTTACCCAGCAGCGGGTTCTCCCAGGCGATCTCCCAGGCCGCGGCCCAGGAGCCGAACCGCGACTGGGCCGACTCATCGTTCTGGAAGTTCGTGGTGGACATAAAGCGTGTCTGGATCTCGGGACCCGCCATGACGGATAGCGACACCGCGAGCAGTACGCTCGCCCCGATCGACTGCCAGCGAGGTTTGTGGTGGACCAGCACCCAGACGATGCCCACCGCAGCCGCGAGCATCGCGCCGCGTGAGTAGGTCATCATCACCGCGTGCATCAGCACCAGCCCGAGGAACGCCGCCGCGACCGGCCACCAACGCCAAAGGCCCTTCGCGGGCGAGAGCGCGAAGCAGTACGCGAACGGGATCCCCATTGCCAGCAGAAGCCCGGCCCCGTTGTTATCCAGGCCGCCGTAGCCGTAGTGGTAAATGTTCAGCCGACCGCCCTGAAAGAAATACAGAAAGTTGATCTCCCAAGCGATGTACCCCAGCATCAGCAGGATCATCAGCGCCAGCAGCTTGATCTGCCAGAAGTGTTCGATCACCAGGCTCGCGACGACCGCGATCACAAGCACCTTGGCGTACTCGATGGCCCAGCCCTGCGCGAGCTGAGGGTTAAACGCGGTGATCGTACTGAGCATCACAAGCAGGGCGTACATCATGATCAGCGTGATCATGCCGTTGAAAGAGCTGCGAGAAATAATCTTGCTCAGGTGCAGGCAGAAGCTAACCAGGGTGATCAACGCCGCCATCAGCGACCAGCGCATGCTCCCGTCCAGCGCCCAGTTCCAGAGGTGCTGCGGGCGGAGTACCGACAGGGAGTAGTATAGAAGCACCCCCCAGAACGGCGACTGCAACGCCCCGATCGCGCCTAGTGTAATTAACAGCGATAGAAACGTAACTTGTTTCATAGCATTACCCTCGACTTTACTCGAGTAGGTTCCGATTTCTCCCAGGATCGAAGTGAACGAATTTAATCCGAACTTGATCATGGTTTAGTGCTGGGTGGTGATCCGTGCTTCTAACAAACCTACGTTGAGTAAAGTCGCATCCGGTCGATCAGTGTTCAGCTATCCGACGAGGTATTACGCCGCCTTCTTCTGTTCCTGAGTCGGATCGTCGGTTTTATGAGTGTCAGCCATATGGCTTGAGATCGGGATGGGACCGGTGCCCGTGACCTGACCGGCACTTGGCGCGGCCGCGGGCTGCTTCGGCGTCAGCAGGTTGTATTTAAGGATGCAACGCAGGGCGGAGAACCCGTCCTTCCAGGTGATCTTCTTGCCCTCGGCGTAGGTCCGCCCGTCATAAGTCACGGGGACCTCGTACAGCCGGGCGTTGAGCTTGGCGACCTTCGCGGTCATCTCGGGCTCCAGACCGAATCTTGGCTCGGTGATTTCCAACCGGTCGGCAAGGTCCTTGGTGAAGACCTTGTAGCAGCATTCCATGTCGGTCAGGTTCAGGTTCGAGAGCATGTTGCTGAGCATGGTCAGCATCTTGTTCGCGACCGAGTGCCAGAAGTACAGCACCCGTCTGCTGTCCCCGATGAACCGTGAGCCGAACACGGCGTCGGCCTTGTTCTCAAGAATCGGCCTGAGCAGCTGCGGGTAGTCGTTGGGGCTGTATTCCAGGTCCGCGTCCTGGATCAGGACGATGTCGCCGGTCGCCAGCTTCAGGCCGGTACGGACGCCCCCGCCCTTGCCCTGGTTCTGCTCGTGGAAGTGGATGATGTAGTCGGGGCGTTGGCGGACCAGCCCCCGGAGGATGTCGCGCGTGCCGTCGGTCGATCCGTCATCGACGATCACGACCTGGCGCTCAAGCCCGCCGGGTAGCTCGACCTGTTCCACGCGTTCGAGGATCTGAGGCAGCAGGTCGCGTTCGTTATATACCGGGATGACGATGCTAAGTAACTGGCCCATGGGGAGTCTCCGGGGGTCGACTATCGTTTTGGCCGTGCGGAAAGTGCGCGGCGACACAACCTATACAGTCGGCACGATCCGGACCCGTCTTAAGACCCCGTCAGCCGGACCAGACCGGTGGCTCGCCGATAACAACGGGCCTGACGGGTCGTGGTCGAGGGCCTGAGCCGCTGTTTGTCGGGGCGGCTTCAGAGGCGGCGCTTCGGCACCGATACAAGCGTTACAGACGGACCCACCTTAAGGCGATGGCCCATGCTTCAGACGTCACCCAACCGAGTTATCGGCGCCGACACGATCCGTGCGCTGGCTACGCTGTGGGTTTTTGCCGGGCACCTGTTCCTGATCGAGCCGACACTGCAGTCGGTCGACTCTGCCTGGACGCGTGTGCTGCGCCCCGGGTACCTGGGGGTCGCGGCGTTCTTCGTTCTCAGCGGGTTCCTGCTGTCCCAGCCGTATTGGCGTGCGTTCCATGCCGGCGAGGCAGTGCCGGAACTCAAGCGGTATCTGCGCAACCGACTCAGCCGGATCGTGCCTGAGTTTTACGTCTGCGTGCTGGTGATGGCCCTGATCGTCGGGGCGTTATCGAGCAAGTGGGGCGTGATCCAGGTGGTGAGTTGCCTGACGTTTACCAACGCCCTGCTGCCCCCGACCTACATGCCCACCTGGAACGCGCCGCTGTGGTCGATCGGGATAGAGATGAGCTTCTACCTGATGCTGCCGGTGGTCGCGTTAGGTGTTTTCCGCATGCGCAGCCGGGCTGCCGCAACGGGCCTGCTGGTCGTGTTGATTGGGGTGATCGTGGTGGGGCAGTGGTTGCTATTACAGGCCGCCCCGCACGTCGAACAAACCATCGGCAACGTCAGCCTTTTCAGCGCCGGGTCGTCCTCGACAGTCAAAAACCCCGTCGTCCTGTTCGCTCATTTCCTGGTGGGTATGCTCGCCGCCGACGTCTATCTGAGCCGACCGATTCGATCGGCAGCCAAACGATTCAATATCTACGACGGGCTCGCGATAGCCGCCGCGTCCATCATCGCTATCTCACTGTTGACACAGACAGCACTCCCGGGCCTGGCACACATGCACTACCAATGGCCGACCTTCCCCGCCCTGATTGGCGTGCTGCTGGTCAGCCTGCCCAACAGCGCCGTCTGTGGTCGATGGATCGAGGGCCGATTCATGACCACCACCGCGACCCTGTCCTACGGCTTCTACATCTGGCACATCCCAATCCTCACCGGCCTGAAGTCCCTCTGGTCAACCACGCCCGACGGCCGGATCGTGTCCCTGCCCGCGTTTGTGCTGACCGCCTTGTTATGCACCTATGCGGTCGCCTGGCTCTCGTACCGACTGGTCGGACAGCCAGCGCTGGCGCGCTTGCGGAGACGATCCGACACTCAGGCGAATCCGATAGAGTCGCCCGCCATCCCACACAGGATCGCCGCCTGATTTATTGCGCATGGTATCTGACACGTGACCGATGACCGATAACCGTGTCCTTGACTCGCTGACGGTCTTCGATACGAGACGGCTTATCCATCCAGACGATACAACCGATACCAAAAGAGTCCCTATTGCTTCACCCAGGACTCGACAGGACCCACTGGATGCCAACCGCACAGCCCCACAAGCTCCGCATCAGCCCACGCTCGCTCGCCGCCGACGCGTACGAGATCGATTCATCGACCGCCGTTATCGAGGACTCGCTGGACATGATCGAGGGCCTCCAGGCATATAACCGCTGGGTCTACGACCTCCTGAAGCCTCACGTCTCCGGGCGTGTGCTGGAAGTCGGTTGCGGGACGGGGAACATCACCAGGTTCCTGGCAGAATCTGCGGACGAGGTGGTTGGTGTGGACCCGGTTGCAAGGTTCATCGCTCGATTTCGAGAACGCTTCGCGGGCAGCAACAAGGTATCGAGCCACCGCTGCACGCTGGCGGACCTGTCGACGCCGAACGCCGAGGCCGACTGCTTCGACACCGCGGTGAGTTGCAACGTATTCGAACACATCGAGGACCAAGTCGCTGCATTGAAACAAGTGGCGGATCATCTGCGTCCCGGCGGAAAGGCCGTCATCTTCGTCCCCGCCGGCCCGATCGCTTTCGGCAAGCTCGACAAAGAATTGGGGCACTACCGCCGCTACACCGTCGCGAGCCTCAGGCAAGCCATGCAGGACGCCGGGCTTGAATGGGTCGAGGGCCGGTACAGCAACGCGGTCGGCCTGTTTGGCTGGTGGCTCAACAGCGTTGTGCTCAAGAAGACAACCGTGCCCGGCGACCAGGCCGTGTGGTTCAACCGACTGGTTCCGTTGCTCAGTCGTATCGAGAAAATCATCCGCCCACCATTCGGTCAGAGTGTCGTCGGCGTCGCACGCAAGCCACTCAGCGCTGCGTTGCCGCAGCTGCAACCCGCCGAATACCGCCGCGCGGCGTGATGTTGTCTTAATCACCACGTCCACGATTAACGCTTGCGGTTTAGCGCGGACACACACGCCATGAACCTCACCACCCAACGATTCACCGTCGCAGTCATCCTGATCTTCCTGATTGCTCTGACCGCAAGGCTGGGTCTGACTCATCGGTTTGTCGGCCTGGACGCGCCGCCCGACGCCAACGCCAACTCCGATCAGGTCGATTACGAAGTTCTTGCTTTTCATTTGGTCACCGGGCAGGGCTACGCGATCAATCCCGGCCAACCCACAGCCTCACGCACCCCCGGGACCTCGTTCACGCTGGCCCCGATCTACGCCGCGATTGGACGCTCTTTTACAGCGGGCCGGGTGTGGTTTTGCGTGCTATCCGCGTTGACTTGTGTCTTAGCGGTATGGCTGGGCAGCCTCGGTTTCAACCGCGGGGTGGGTTTGCTCGCCGGGCTCGGTTTGGCGCTATACCCGGGGCACGCCTACAACGCGATGCACTTTGTCAGCGAGACGCCGTTTGGTTTCTGGATGATGCTCGCCCTGGTGGCCACAGCGGTCGCCTGGCAACGTCGTCAGGATTCAGCGGCGAAGCGATACACCTGTGACACACTCGCGGGCGTCTGCTGGGCGATGGCCATTTATACCCGGCCGCAACTAATGCTGGCGGTGCCGTTCGCAGGCGGCTTGGCGTTGATCGCATGCGTGATCCGTGACCGGGAACCACTGAAACACGTCGCGGTGCAGGTGGTGGTGCTCTCACTGGTGTTGTCCCCCTGGGTCATCCGTAACGCGGTCGTGATGGGTAAGCCCACGATCTCAACCATCACGGGCTACGGCCTGTGGGGTTCACACAACGAGCTGACTTTCAGCGACCCTACACACCGGGGCGGCTGGGTCAAGGCCAGCGTACTCATCGACGCCGACCACCCCTTAACAGGTGACGAAGTCGAGCGCAACGATCAGGCCACGCGCTACGGTGTTGCCGCCATCCGTGCTCACGTCCAGCAGATGCCCGCGCTTATCGCCGCCAAGCTCTGGCGTCTGGTCACACCCATCAAAGATACCGACAACCGCTTGGTGCGGATCGCTTTCGCCGCCGGTTGGATCGTGGTCGCACCGTTGTTTTTGCTGGGCACGGTCGTGGGGCTTAAACGGTCAGCGACCGTAACATGGTTACTCGCGCTACCTGTCCTGGCGACGCTGGCCAGCACGGTCATCTTCTATGGCAGTGTCCGATTCCGTGACGCGGTCGCCCCGGCTTTTATGGTGCTCGCAGCGGCGGGGGGGCAGTGGGTCTGGCACCGCTTGGCGGGACAAGACAGCGGCAAGTCCACTTCCGCAAAATTGGCGTGCCAACTGGCCCCGGATCGCCCTCAGGACGTTAAAATCGGCCATGCCGCCTGACCTTGTTTTGTCCTTCAAAACGGTAAAAAGCCCTTGACTTTTCACGACTTGCCCTGATACTTCTATATAGATGTGACGGTGTGCCTGTGCGGTGCCATCGTCGCCCATCAGACAAGCACGATTTGCCGGGCTACCGCGTCCAAGACGCCAGGGAGTAATACGTTGTTTAACAAGACCACCCCGATCGTCGCCGGCTTTGTCCTCGTATCGGTGATGTCGCACGTGTCACAGGCGGCGGTCATCTATAACAACAACTTCGATGACGACCCCGTGGGGACCTACTCCGTGGCCAATCTCAAGGCCGACTGGAACAACCCCAGTTCGAACGACGGCGTCGATGAGGGCCGGGTTGAGATCGTCGATGGGCCGAACGCCTTCGGCGCCAAGTCGCTGGCGGTCAATTATCCCGAAGGGCTAAGCAACACCGGCAAAAGCCAGTGGAAGGCCGACCTGGGTGCCGAGTACGACGAGCTGTACCTGAGCTACCGGATGCGCTTCGGTGATAACTTTGATTTCGTCCGCGGCGGCAAGCTGCCCGGTTTCGCCGGTGGGGACGCCAACTCCGGCGGGGACATCCCCAACGGCACCGACGGCTGGAGCGCACGCATGATGTGGCGCACCGAAGGTTCGGGCGGCTCAACGACCAACAACGATCAGGCTCAGTTCGTTCAGTACGTCTACCACAAGGATATGCCCGGGACCTCGGGCCACGACCAGAAGTGGGACGACGGGACATCCGGCTGGGACGCGATCGATTCAGGCGTCTGGTACAACGTCCAGCACCGGATCGTGATGAACACACCCGGCCAGGACGACGGCATCATCCAGGCCTGGCTCGACGGCGAGATGGTGCTGGATGTACAGAACATCCACTTCCGCGACATCGCTTCACTCAAGATCGACATGATCTACTTCAGCACCTTCTTCGGCGGGAGCAGCGCGCCCTGGGAAACCACCAAGGAGGAGCAGGTCCTCTACGACGACTTCATCGTCTCCACTACGCCCATCGGCTCGGGGATCCCCGGCGACCTGGACCGCGACGGCTTCGTCGGCATCAACGACCTGAACATCGTGCTGGGCCGATGGAACAATACCGTCTCAGTCGGCAACACCTTCCTGGGCGACCCCACCGGCGACGGGTTCGTCGGGATCGACGACCTCAACCTCGTGCTCGGGAACTGGAACAACAGCGAGACCCCACCGGCCGGCATAAGCTACGTCCCCGAACCCGCGACCGCATCTACATTCGTCTTGCTGACCGCGATGATATGTGGTGTGCGACTTGGGCACTAAGCTAGAGCGTCTTGTGTGATTACCGCCTGCCATTCCCGCGCAGGCGGGAATCCAGATGACCCTATCGTACCTAGATGTGACCCCCGCGTGCGCGGGGGTGACAGGGTTCTCGGGTGTAAGTAAACACGTAATCTGCTTTAGACCCTCGCCGCATGCCCCTGGCAGATATGCGCGAGACAGTCGCAGACAAAGAGGACATCGGCTTCGCTCGTGAAAGGGCCGAAGCTAAGCCGCGTCGTCCCGCCGAGTTGGTCTGTGCCGATAGTCTGGTGGGCCAGCGGCGCGCAGTGGATGCCCGATCGCGTCAGCAGGCCGAAGTCTTTCTCTAACACATCCGACAGCGCCTGCGGATCATCGAAACCCTCGATGCGGATGCTAAACACCCCGACGCGATCTTCGACTCCCTGCGGGCCGAAGAGTGTCAGCCCGGGCATATCCGTTAGCCGATCGATCACGATCTGTATTAGCTCGCGTTGATGCCGCCACAGCTTCTCGACACCCTGATCGAGTATCCACTTCACGCCATGCGACAACCCAATAATTCCTGGGGCGTTGTGGCTGCCCGGCTCGAACCGGTCGGGCATGAAGGTCGGCTGCGTGTCGTGGTCACTGACCGAACCGGTGCCACCCTCGCGCGTGGTGGCCATTCGTTGCTCGACGCCGGGTCGGATGTAGAGTGCGCCGGTGCCCAACGGCCCGAGCAGGCCTTTGTGCCCCGGGAACGCCAGCAGATCGATCCCCATGGCCCGCACGTCGATCGGCACGTGCCCCAGTGTCTGCGCCGCATCCACAAGAAACGCGATGTCATGTGCCTGTGCAATCTTTCCAACCTCAGCGACCGGTTGCAGCGTACCCGTCACGTTCGAGCCATGCACCACCGCGATCAAAGCTGTATTTGGCCGGATCGCTTTTCGGGTGTCCACCGGATCAACCAGCCCCGTCACCGGATCGCAGGCGATGCGCGTTTGTTCCGCGTCCCCACGATTCACCAACTCGTTCAAAGGCCGAAGCACCGAGTTGTGTTCCATATAGGTCGTGATGACGTGCGGTTTGCCGAGGGTGCGGTCGGCCCCGTGCACAATCCCGCGGATCGCCATGTTCAACGCGTCGCTGGCGTTGAGTGTGAAGACGACATGTCGGGGGCCTTCACCGTTTATCAGCGTGTTGATTCGTTCCCGGCACTCATCAAACAACAGCCCCGCCTGCTTGGCCTCGTCATACGCGCCCCGCCCCGGGCTCGCGCCCAGCTCACAGGCATACCGCGTCACCGCTTCAAGCACCCCGGGGGGCTTGGGGAAGCTGGTCGCCGCGTTGTCCAGGTACCGTCTTAGCATCGTTGGGGCCGTACTCATGTTCATCAGGTCCGATTCTAGGCAACGCCCGGCCCCAGGCAACCCCGTCGGCTTTCCACCGCCGCATTGACAGCCATCCGACCCAGCCTTAGCGTGACGCCATGTATCAATCAGCATGTCTAGTTACGGCCCTGATGGTCCTCCTTTTGGGTTGCGAAACACAGCCCCAGACCGCCGCGCCGCCACCGCCCGCCAACCCGCCCAGGGCGTCGGCGACACGACAGGCGGGCCCGGTTGCCTACATTGATGGCCAACCTATCACCGAGGCCGACCTCCGCGCCAGACTGATCGAAGCCGCGGGCGGACAGGTCCTGTCTGAACTCGTATTGGATAAACAGATCCGCGACCGGCTTACAGTGGCGGGGCGGCAGGTCGACGACATCCTGATCGAGCAGGAAAAAGCACACATGCTCGCCACACTCTCGTCCGATCCGAACGAGGCGGTACGTCTGCTAAACGAGATGCGCAGCGAACGCGGGCTCGGTGAACAGCGCTTCCAGTCCATGCTCTTTCGCAACGCCGGCCTGCGGGCCTTGGTTAAAGATCAGGTCGAAGTCCCCGACAGCCTCCTTATACAAGCCTACCAACTACAGCACGGCGAGCGCTTCCGCGTCCGCATCATCGTCGCCGACACACTCACCCAGGCAAGCGATCTGCACGTCCGCGCCGCCGGGGGTCAATCTTTCGCCGACCTCGCTTCCTTAAACTCCACCGACGCCAGCGCCGCTCAGGGTGGCCTACTCTCCCCGATCAGCCCGATCGACGCGACCTACCCCAAGGCCATGCGCCAAGCCCTGGCCAGAATGCCCGTCGGCGGCATCAGCGACCTCATTGCCGACGACGATCATTTCATAATTATGAAACTCGAAGAGAAACTCCCCGCCGACACAATCACTTTTGAAGAGGCAAAGCCCCGGCTCGCACGCACGGTCCGACTCGAATTGGAGGGCCAAGCCATGCAGCAGGCCGCGCGTGCCATGCTCGCAGATGCTAAAGTAGTCGTCCTCGACCCGACCCTGAACAAGAGCTGGCTCGAGCAGAAGCGAAAAACACAGGCGAACTAAGTCGATAGAGACAAGACCGCTTCCAGAATCTGTAACAACGCCGCCCACCCGCTTACGGTTTAGCGAACGAGCTTGCTCGCTTCGCAGATTAAGAATACCCCCCACCACCCGCCCCGGACTTCCCCGACATGGACATCCAGCCCGCCTCCCGCATCGAACGCCTCCCGCCTTACGTGCTCGGCAAGCTCAAGCAGTTGATTTACGACCGCCGTAAAGCCGGCGCGGATGTGATCGACATGAACATGGGCAACCCGTCGGACGCCGCGCCCGATGCGGTGGTCGACAAGATTCGCGAGGCCGTGCTCGACCCGCGCAACAGCCGATACTCCGTGTCCGCCGGCGTCTACAACCTCCGCCGCGACATGGCCCTGAAATACAAACGCAAGTGGGGCGTCGAACTCGATCCCGACACCGAAGTCATCGCCACGATCGGCTCAAAGGAAGGCTTCAGCCACATGTGCCTGGGCCTGCTCGGCCCGGGCGACATCGCCGTCGTCGCCGACCCCGCGTTCCAGATCCACACCTACGCCGTCGTCCTCGCCGGCGCGAGTACCGTCTCCGTCCCACTCGGCAACGACGACGCGTTTCTCAAACGCATCGACGACGTGCTTCGGCACCTGACGCCCAAGCCCAAGGTCGTCATCCTCAACTACCCGCACAACCCCACGACCATGACCGTCGAGCCCGGCTTCTTCGACCGCGTTGTCGAGCTCGCCAACGAACACCAGGTCATGATCATGCACGACTTCGCCTACGGCGAGACCTGCTTCGATAACTACACCGCCCCCAGCTACCTCCAGGCCAACAACGCCAAAGACTTCGGCGTCGAGTTCACGACGTTAAGCAAGCCCTACAACATGGCCGGCTGGCGCATCGGCTTCTGCTGCGGCAACAGCCAGATGATCGACGCACTCAAGACCGTCAAAGGCTACTACGACTACGGCATATTCCAGGCCGTCCAGATCGCCGCCATCATCGCCATGCGCGAGGGCGATAAACACGTCGAACAACAAGCCAAGGTCTACGAAACCCGCCGCGATATCCTGGTAAAGGGTTTACAGAAACTAGGCTGGCAGATCGATTCCCCACGCGCCACCATGTTCGTCTGGGCCAAGGTCAACCCCGAACTGCTCGCCCGATACAACAACTCCACCAACGACTTCTGTCTGGCGATGGTAGACCAGGCCGAAGTCGCCATGACCCCCGGCGCCGCCTTCGGTGACCTTGGCGAAGGCTACGTCCGCATGGCACTCGTCGAAAACGAGCAGCGCATAAGACAGGCACTGCGGCAACTGGAGCGGGTGATCGGCGTGACACCGACGACGGCGTGAATAGGCCAATATCCTTACAGACATTGTATTGATTTCCTAACCGGGTATAGATATCCTAGATTCTGTTAGGAATAACCATGTGTCACTTGGGCATCGTATTTGTTTTGGGTCTTAGGAAGCTGAGAGCGGGTATTTCCGTAGAGGTTTGAGGGTCACGAGGTAGAGATTACCACGGCGGTGGTTGAAGCGGAACTCGGTCGTCTTGAGGTGCAGGTAGAACGTATGCTTGGGCACACCCTTGAACTTGGCCAGGCGGTGCTTGGCAACTGGAATACAGGCACGCCTCCACCAGGCAACTCATTCAATGCTATCCCCGAACCCGCGTCGCTGGGGGTGCTGGCTTTGGGTGTGATGTGGGGTGGTGGTCGGCGTCGATTACACCGAGTGTGTGTATATTTCACGCCGCGCTGGCGTTTCCGTCCGGCGTATCGTCGTCTGTCTTGTCCCCGTCTTCCGCGTCCCCATCCTTCATCAACCTTTGCAACAGCGTCAGATAGATCTTTTCCTGCTCGGGTTGGAACTTGTGGGAGTCGTCTTGTTCATCATCCAACTGCGCGGCGGGCTCGGCGGGGGTGGGGGGCGTGCTTAATGGGCTTGGATTGTCGGCGATCTGTTTGGACGCGTTGGTCGAGTCCTGGATCTTGGCGATTGTGGGATTGGTGGAGGCCGTCGGAGTTACCGGGGCCGGCGGCTTGAGGCTGTTCTTCTCAACAAGATCGCGGTTCTGATCCAGCAATGCCTCGGCCCGCTTGAGCATGTGTTCCATGCGTGCTTCAGAGTTGGCTACGTTTGCATGCACCGCGTCGATCTTCTCTTCGAGTTTGCGGATCGCCGTGGTGAAGCTCTCGTCGATCTGGCCGACCCACTGGTCGTACTCGTGCAGGCTCTTGGCGACATCCTGATTGACCTGCTCGCGGAGCTGGGTCTGAAGGGTCTTGATCTGGCCCAGGATATCGGTCTGGCTGGAGAGGCGAGCTTCGGCGGCCTTGAACAGCTGCATCCCGAGCTTCACGCGTTGCTCGGCCTGAGCCTGGACACGCTTGAGGGCCTGCATCTGCTGCTCGGGCGACAGCGGCTGCCGGCTGAGCCCGCTTAGGCCGGTCAATCCGTTCAAGCTGGGGTCGTTGAGGTTTGTGGATGCACGGCTCATAGCGGTCCTAATCCGAGGGGCCCGGGTCCGGGGTATGTAAATACGGCCTTAGGGTTATCGGCCAAATCCTTGCAGGGCTGCAAAATAGCCCGTCTCTGGGTATCCTCCGGGCATGAAACTCCGCGAGGTCATTCGGGCATGTGAGGCGATCGCACCGCTTAGGCTGGCAGAGCCCTGGGACCAGGTGGGGCTGCACGTGGGCGACCCGAGGGCGTCTGTCTCGAGGGGGCTGCTGTGCATCGACCTGACCGAGGCGGTGCTGGACGAAGCAATCACCCAGAAGGCTCAGCTGGTGGTCGCGTACCACCCGCCGATCTTTAAGCCGTTGGATCGGCTGACGACAATCGATGTCAAGCAGCGGATCATCCTGCGTGCGGCCCGAAAGGGGATCGCGGTCTACAGCCCGCACACCGCGCTCGACGCGGCGGAAGGTGGCGTCAACGACTGGCTCGCTGCCGGCCTGGGCAAGGGCGAGGTCCGCACGATCAAGCCCGCGGTCGCCGCCGACGGCCGGGGGTTCAAGCTGGTGACGTTCGTGCCGAATGACGCTCTGGAGGCGGTCCGTTCCGCGCTGTGTGGTGCGGGTGCAGGTCAGATGGGCGGATACGACAGTTGCAGCTTTACAAATGAAGGGCACGGCACGTTCCGCGGCGACCAAACGACTTCCCCAGCCATCGGCAAGCCCGGCCGACTCGAGCGTGTCCCCGAACAACGGCTGGAGGTTCATGTACCATCATCTTGTTTAGAAGCGGTCGTGGCAGCGTTGCGCGTATCACATCCTTATGAACTACCCGCGTTTGATATCTACCCGCTTGAGCCTCAGACCGATCCTCACACCGGGCAGGGGCGGGTGGTCGAACTGGCGTCGGCGGTGTCGTTGACGACACTGGTGAACCGGGTGAAACAGCATCTGGGAGTGAAGACAATAGAAGTCGCGAAGGGCTCGGCAGGAAAAGTTAAACGGATCGGGTTGTGTGCCGGGGCGGGTGTTTCGCTGTTGGGCGATGCGGGGCCGATCGACGTGTTCCTGACCGGGGAGATGAGGCACCACGACATGTTGGACGCGGTCAGCAAAGGCGTATCGGTGCTATTGGCGGGTCACACCCAGACGGAACGGCCGTACCTGCCGACCTATAAACGACTTCTGACCAAGCAGACAGGGCGGGCGGTCAGTTGGCAGGTCAGCAAAGCCGACCGGGCCCCTTCGGTCGTGCGGTGATCTTAAACAGGGATTCTGGGGCCATAAGACGGGTGGGTTGGCGGGTCGTGGGCGACCTGGTTATACTGCTGGGCTAAACCCAACCGTCGCCCCGGACC
>JAJDCW010000320.1 GCA_029260635.1 Phycisphaeraceae bacterium
CCGACCTGCGGTTCATCGATGTCACCGGCCTGACCGACCCCACCCCCACCGACCCGGGCGGCGACATCCAGCACGGCCTCTCGCACGCGACCTTCCAGAACCCCGACCCGACCTTCGGTAACGACCGGCTCGACGGCACGCTCGCCGCGGCCTGGGCCGACGTCAACCGCGACGGGTTCATCGACATATACGTCGGCAACTGGGACGGGACCAACGGCGACCCCGGCTCGGCACGTGACGGCCAGCTGGGTGAGCGTGACACCCTCTATCTCAATAACGGCGACGGCACCTTCACCGACGTCACCATGGGGCCCGACGGCGTCTACATCACGCCGCCCCCCGCGGGCGTCTCACTGCTAGACGACGGCAGCTTCGAGTCGGCGACATCCGGCGGACAGACAAGCGGCAGCGATTGGGTCCTGAGCACTCCGCCTGCCAACCCCGCGGCTGTTTTCCAGGATGCGCCCTGGGCATCGACCCGCGGTGGTAAAGGCGTATGGTTCCAAGGTTTTGTCGGGACGATAGCCAACCCCGCCGAGGCGACCCTGACACAGACGATTACCGTCGTCGAGTCCGGCGATTACAGCCTAACCTTCGACGCTAACGTGGAAGTTAATTTTGACGCCAGCGAGTTCAAGATCACACTCAACTCCAACGGCACCGGCGGTAGCGACTCGATCGATCTGACGACCGCGGCTACCAGCTTCAACACTTTCAATGGATACACGCTCTCGCTCACCGGCGTCACCGCGGGGGATCAATTGACGGTGCTCGTTGAGATGATCGACGCCAGCGTGCCAACCCCTGGCCCGTCGCAGTCGGTTTTGATGGACAACTTCGTGCTTGAGCTTTCAGGCACAGGCGGGGGCGCGCCCGAGGGCTGGGAGCAGGTCGGCGGCTGGGCGTTTGATGACTACGGGTTCAACGACACCGGCCTGCCTGGCGAATTCTCCGGCCTCAACGCGATGCAGTTCGCCGACTTCAACAACGACGGCTGGCAGGACATCATCGTCGCCACCATGGGCGGCGGTGGGCCAGGCCCCAACCGCGACATGCTCTACGTCAACCGCGGCAACGACCTCTCTGGCGACTGGCTTGGCTACCACCTGGTCTCATGGGAGATCGGCTTCGGCGGCAACGACAGCAGCGAGATGGGTGTCACCGTGGCCGACATCGATAACGACGGTGACCTGGACTACTACGCCACCGACGCCGGGCCCGCCCACTCGATCTGGATCAACCAGTTCGCGGACACCGGCACACTCACGTTCGTCGAGACCTTCAGGCCCGAGGTGTTCGCATGGGGCGCCAACTTCCACGACCTTGATAACAATGGCCGGGTGGACCTGCTCATCGGGACGATCAACGGCGAGCGTCAACGGCTATACCTGCAAGGCACCGACGGTGTGATGACCGAGTCTGCCGTCGCTGCGGGGATCAACACGACCAACGCGCACCGCGGCGTCGCCATCGCCGACTACGACCGCGACGGTTTCAGCGACGTCTTTATCCACAACATCATCAAGTCCGGCGCGACCCCGCTGGGTGTCGAGCTGTACCGCAACAACTCGGCCACGCTGAACCCCGACGCGCATTTCCTGAACATCACCCTAGAGGGCGACCCGACGCTGCCCGGCGCGATCAAGTCCACCCGTGACGCCATCGGTGCGCGGGTCTACGTCACCGCCGACTTCGACGGCAACGGCACGATCGACAGCAACGAGACACGCATGGAAGAGGTCGTCTCCGGTCACAGTCAGGCGGCGTCGACCAGCAGCCTCGCCCTGGAGTTCGGCACCGGCAAGGCCACCACCGCTGACCTGCGCATCGTCTGGGGCAGCGGGCGTGAACACACCCTGACCGTCGCCACCGATCAGTTCCTGACCTACAACGAGGGCGACCTCTCTGCGTTACCCGGCGACCTGGACGGCGACGGGTTCGTCGGCATCAACGACCTGAACATCGTGCTCGCCAACTGGAACCAGAACGTCCCACCCGCCAACCCGCTAGCCGACCCAAGCGGTGATGGGTTTGTTGGCATAGATGATCTAAATGCCGTCCTTGGAAATTGGAACGCGGGCACACCGCCCACCACAGATACACAATCAGCATCTACATCATCTGTCACGGCTCCCGCTACACCAGATGATGCCGACTCAAACAGCAGCCAACAGAACAAGCCCGCCAAGCAAACCAACACATCGGCCCGCGATGCCCACCAGCCAATGCACAGACAGACCGCCCTCGCCGTGCAGGTCTACAGCACGTATCACACCCGATCGTTGGCCTCACAAACCGGTTACGTCCCCGACGCGTTGGAGCAAGAAGACGACGCCGGCCTGCTGGGCCTGTGGGAACGCGAATAACCCCTGTAAAACCCGCTAATCGACGCTTCGGCCCGGCGGCTAACCACCCGCCCGCAGGTGTGCTACTATTCTCCGCTTGCAAGACGCAGACCCCACCACCACCGCACCCGCTGACTCCCCCGAGATTTCCAGGGGCGACGCGATCAACACCGTCTCCTTCGTCAGCCTCGGCTGCCCGAAGAACCTTGTCGATTCCGAGAAGATGCTCGGCCTGCTCGCCGAGGACGGCCTGGTCCCCGTGCCCGACGGCGAACCCGCCGACGCGATCGTCGTCAACACCTGCGGGTTCCTGGAAGCCTCCAAAGACGAGTCGATGCAGGAGATCCGGCGCGCCGCGGAACTGAAAAAAACGGGACAGCTCAAACGCCTGGTCGTCGCCGGCTGCCTCGTGCAACGCCACCGCGCGAAGATGCTGGAGTGGTGCCCGGACATCGACGCGTTGATCGGCGTGTTCGACCGCGACAAGATTACAAACGCCGTGCTCGGTGATCGGCCCAAGCAGAAAGACGTCAGTGTCGACCTGCCGATCTATTCGAGCATCGCCGCCAACGACACGCTCGCCAAGCAGGCACGCGGCATCACGCACGACGGGTACCACGAGGACGACGGCGCACGGCTGCGGCTCACCCCACGCCACTACGCCTACATCCGCATGAGCGAGGGCTGCAACCAGAACTGCACCTTCTGCACCATCCCCTCGATCCGTGGCAAGATGCGGTCCAAGCCCGTCGATACTTTCCTGAAAGAAGCCCGCGAGCTGTTCGCCGACGGCGCGTTCGAGTTGAACATCATCGGGCAGGACACCACCAGCTACGGGATGGACACCGGCTATGACGGCCCGGGGGAGGGGCTGGCCGGCCTGCTTACCGGGCTGAACGGCGTCGCCGCGGAGCACGGCGGGGCCTGGCTTCGGCTCATGTATGCCTACCCGTCCAAGTTCACCGACGAGATGATCGACACCATCGCCAATCTACCCAACGTCGTAAAGTACATCGACATGCCGTTGCAGCACATCAACGACCGCGTGCTCAATAAGATGCGCCGGCACACCAGCCGCAAGCTCATCGAGACCCTGCTGAATAAGCTCCGTGACCGCGTCCCCGGCATCGCGCTGCGTACCACCTTCATCTCGGGCTTCCCCGGCGAGACCGAAGAAGAACACCGCGAGCTCGCCGACTTCATCCGCGACTTCGGCTTCGACAACATGGGCGTCTTCCCCTACTCCCCCGAGCCCGGCACACCCGCGGGCACGCTGCACGAAAGCGAAGCCATCCCCGACGAAATCATCCAACGCAGGCTCGACGAGCTGATGCGCATCCAGCAGGACGTCGTCTTCGAACGCAATGCGAAGCTCTCCGAGCAGCAGCCCGAGGTCGATGTCCTGATCGACGCCACCACCGACAGCATCGTCGAAGCCACCGAGGGCGTCACCGCCGGCGGACGGCTCTACGAGGGACGCACCCAGGCCCAGGCCCCACAAGTGGACGGCCTCACCTACGTCCAGTCCCAGAACCTCATCACGCCCGGCGAACTGGTCCGATGCAAGATTATCGCCTACAACGACTACGACCTCATCGCCGCACCGATCGATGAATTGAATAAGACCACACCCCTCAATATCCTCCGCTAAACCAAATCGCTTGCGGCTTAGCGTATTTCTCCACATTTCTCCCACTGTTTCCCACACAACTATCCCATCCCATAGCACCCAAAACCGCTATATCCCCGGTTATCGGACCAGCCTTACAACATCTTTATGAACCGGATTCATAATCGCTTGGATATCGGAAAAACCGTGCTATTGTTTAGTTGGTAGGCCCCGTCATCTCATGCCGGGACCAGAAACAGCTAAGGGACAAGGAGCATGTCAGCGCAGCCGCCGCGCCAACCCGGGCAGGATGCGCCCACACCCCTCACACAGGATCGTGGGTTAAGGCGGTCCGGCGCGCCCAGTTCGCGTGCCCACCCCACGCCAGACCCTGAAATCACAACGACCGCTACACGCCCCCGCCGACTGCGTGCCCCGCGCCTGCGGCTGACCCACAGCCCGCCAAGCACCGTCAGGAACGCGCCCAAGCCTACCCCCCTGCAGGGCTCATCCGACCCGCGTTGG
>JAJDCW010000321.1 GCA_029260635.1 Phycisphaeraceae bacterium
AGGTAATCGACGACCTTCTGCTGGCAGGTCTGGATCTTCTTCCACTCGGCGACCGGGTCCGGCTTGTCCAGATGCCCGGCACTAAAAACAAAATCTTCGTACTCGGTCAGGCTCATTTCCGCGTCCTGCGCGCTGGCGGCGGTGGGGTACTGCGTGCCCGACCACTTCAACGGCTTGACATTGGGGGCCGACTTCGGGTCGCTCGCCGCCGAGGCGCGTTCCATGAACACCTGCATGACCGGCTTGCGCGCCGCCGACGCTATGCCCTGCCGCTTCGGGTCCACACGCGACATACTCTTGGTATTCGTGTCCGCCCACAAACCGATCGATACGTCGATCGTCTCGACCTCGTGCAGCGCCAGCGGGCTGACGAACTTGAGCTGCTCATCGTCGGCGTGTTCAAAGAAGATGTTGGCAAGCGATTCGGGCGCACACTTGACGAAGGGGTGCGCCCCCGCCTTGACCGCCGCCTCGTACAACGCCTCCAGCAGCGGGATCGCCACGGGCGCCCCGGTCAGTCGGACCACCTGCCCGGGCTTGATCCCTGTGGAGTACTCGACCAGGACGCGGGCCAGTTTATCCAGTCGTGGGTCACGCAACGCGGGCCTCCTTGATTGATCGAAGCGCATATCGTAGTGAATAGCAGCCGGTATTTCAGGCAGATGATGTGGGAAACCTGGTCTGCCCTTGCCTCAAGCCCTCTCAAGGCCTAGCTTGTACCTATCGGATGACACAGGACCCCGACACTCAGCACCCACCTGGCCCGATGCCGGTCGATACCCCGGCAAGCCACCGGGCCGCACCGCTACCTCAGGACATCGTCGCCGAGGGCCCCTTCGGCAAGATGCTCGAGCCGGTGTTGCGTTCGGTCTGCGAGGGCCGGCTCTCCGAAGTCAGCTGGTTCCGCACCGACTGGCAACGCGGCGGCGCGGCGACCGGGTACGCCACTTACAAAGATGATGACGGGAACGAACAGCAGGCCGTGGTCAAGCTGCCGATCCCGCCGTGCGAGTTGCAGTGGATGCGCACGCTCCAGGACGCGGACGACGTCGTGCCCCGGCTGTATGCAAGCGGTCAGATGCTCGGCGGGTACGACATGGCGTGGGTCGTGATGGAGCGCCTGCCGCACGGGCCGCTCGGTTCGGCCTGGGGGGGAGCGGAGTTCGGCCTGCTGGTCCATGCCGTCGGACGCTTCTATGAGGCGGCCAAAGACATCCCGACAACGACCCTGCACGACCACCGCGACTGGAACGCCATCTACGACCACGCCCGCCAGAGCGTCCGCGCCAGTGCGCTTCGGGAACCGCAACGCTGGAACAAAGCGCTGAAAAGGGCGCACAAAAAATACAAGGAATGGGTCACGATCTGGGACGATCGGCCGATGACGTATTGGTGTCACGGTGACCTGCACCTGGGCAACGCGATGACACGCACCGAGCCGCCGCAAGGCCCGGCCGTGCTTTTCGACTTCGCCAAGGTCTGCGTCAGCCACTGGGTCCAGGACGGCGTCTACCTCGAACACCTCTACTGGGGCAGGCCCGGCGAGCTCGACGGCCACAAGCTCTGCAAGGAACTGGCCCACCACCGAAAGCAGCTCGGGCTGCAGGTCGATAAGGGCTGGTCCGACCTCGCCAACGCCAAACGCGCGCTCCTGGCGATGAGCGTGCCCGCGAAACTCGACGTCGATGGCAACGCCCAATACGTCCACGGCGCACTGGAAGTCCTCGAACGCGCGGTGGGGTGATTTAACCGCGAAGGCGCGAAGAGCGAGAAGAAGATTTGCCGCGAATGAACGCCAATGAACGCGAATTACCGGTCATAGGAGGCTGAAGTGTTCAGGAAGTTATTCCAGCGAAAACCTGCAACGAAAATCGCACACCAACCGATAGGCGAAGTCTTTCCCTTGCCCAAGAACAGCGTGTTAAAGGTACTAGACCCACTTGTTCTTGCAATACCTGCAGCCGTTATAGAACAGGGAGAGGTTCTATCTGCAGTCATTCATTGTGACGATAACGCTGAAATCGCAGTTCCTGATGGAGCCGACATGATCTATATCCGGATGCAACCGGGTATGCGCGTATCACTGGCTAAAAATGCCCAAGCTGTGGTGTTGTCATGTTCCGAGGGAGATCATACGCCGAAGCGAATTGAAGTGATCTCGTCGTCCGAAACCGATCAATGATCTGTCGATCCAAGGCGATTGGCTATTTGCGTTGATCCGCGTTTATTTGCGGCAAATCTTCTTCGCGCTCTTCGTGTCTTCGCGGTGAACTTCAGTGTGTATATTTCCGCGGCAGGTCTTTGCTCAGCCGACAGGTAATCTCGTAGGGGTGCGTCTTGGCGAGTGCGGCAAGCATCGGCACGCTGTTGGGCGCGTCCGGATCGTCGCTGATGACGTGTACGGTCGCGTTGATCAGGCCGTGGATATCGCCGCCCTCTACGATGCCGGGCGCGTCGGTCAGGTCGATCGTGAGTTGGTCCATGTTGACCCGGCCAAGCACGGGCGCATCGAAGCAGTCGCCCTGTTCGGTAAGCACGCGGACGCTGGTCAAGTTGCTTAACGCCACGGGGTAGCCGTCGCCGTAGCCGACGGGGATCACGCCCAGGACGCTGTTGCGTTTGAGCTTGTGGGTCGAGCCGTAGCCCACCGGGGTCCAGCGTGGGTAGCGCTGCACGTGGTTGATGCGTGTGACCCAACGCACGGTGTGTTCGAGCGCGGGGGCATCGGCGAGCACGGGCCCGCTCATCAGTTCCTGCCCGTAGCCGTAGAGCCCAAGCCCCGGCCGGACCATGTTCAGGTGAAACTTGCGGTCGCGCAACGTCGCGAAACTGTTGGCGATATGCACGACGCAATCCTTGGGCAGGTGTGCCGACTGCTGCGAGACA
>JAJDCW010000322.1 GCA_029260635.1 Phycisphaeraceae bacterium
CCGGTCTGGAAGAAAGTGTCGGTGATCTCTAAACCGACGGGGGTCAGGTTGCCAAGGCTGTCGAACGTGGCAAACAGTGTGGTGGTCGCGGGAACGACGTTGTTCCAGTTAGGGTTGGTCTGAAGATCGGTCCGCCCGAAGTCGAACAGAAGCGTCTCGGCATCGGCAGCCTGTGACAGGGTCAGAGAAGCGGTGGCGGCCAGAAGTAGTGAAGTCGTGAAGCGTGTCATCGTGAGTCCTCCCAAGTAAAAGAAATCTGAGGCACGGTCCACACGGCCGCGCCAGTGTAATAGTGGTGTCAATGCGTCAGCAGCATCCCATCGGGTTGTACGCGCACCGGGTCGCCCGTCGGCACGCCGGTGGTCTGATTGATTTCCAGCGTGGCCGGCAGAAGCCGACGTATCGGCTCTTCGCTCCAGCCACCGATCGCGCCAAGCATCCAAAAGGCCGCCTCGTAGCCCAGCTCTTCGGTCGGCTGGCAGATCGCCGAGAGCATCGGGTTGAGCTGTCGGCGCATCCGCCCGTCGTCGAAGCCCAGCACGGAGAGCTGCCCGGGGACAGAGAGGCCCGCGGCCTGCGCCCGTGAGAGCGCACCGACCGCCGGGTAGGGGTCGGCGAAGAAGATCGCGGTCGGTGGCTGTCGTTTACTAAGAAGTTCGTTCAGAGCGGCGATTCCGCCTTCGGGCGTCGGATCGACGCGGACGACCAATGAGCCATCAAATTCGATGCCGTGACTCTTAAGAGACCGGCGGTAGCCCTCCAAGCGGTCCTCGTGGTCGTGGTCGGAGAAGGGCGGCAGCGCCAGGCCGATACGTTCATGTCCCAGGTCGATCAGGTGGTCGATCGCACGCTTGCTGGCGCCGGAGGTGTCGCAACACACATAGGCGACATTCGGCTCTTCAAACCGCTCGGCGATGGTGACGCAGGGGAAGCCCTCCTCGGCGATGTCCAGTGATAGTCGGCGGTTATTCGACCCCGGCGGGATGATGACGCCGTGCAGGCCTCGTGACTGGAAGAACGCGGTGTGGCTTTCGGCCACATTCATATCCCGGGTGACATCGACAAACTGGACATCCAATCGGGCGGCATGAAGCCCGCGGCGGATGCCGTTCAGCAGCAGACAGTCATAAAGGTTCAGTGCGCGGTGGTTGTCCACGACCAGACCGACGCAGCACTTATGCCGGGCCGAGAAGGGCATGGCGTAGCCGGCCTCGTTGGCCGCCAGGGCGACACGGCGGCGGGTCTCCTCGCTGATGTCCGGGTGGTTATTCAGGGCGCGCGAAACCGTTGCGGCGGAAACCCCGGTTTTTCGTGCTATCTCGCGAACAGAAGCCATATGAATCCTCGTTAGATCGTCGCAACATACTCGCAACAGTACCGAAGCATTATGATCGGTTGTTACCCGGATGTCAAGTCAAAAAACAGTGTTTTTTAAAATTTAGACCAATAACCTCGCTGCCACAGGCGGAATTGTCTTGATCCGCCACGGGCCGACAGTACAATGGCCGCAGATCAATTAAACCATCCGGGTGTGTCAGGAGGCGAGAAACAGATGATTCGTTCAATCAAACTAACCAGCGTTGCTATCGGTAGCGCTGTTGTAATGTGCCTGTCCGCACCTAGTGTGGCGGGGATCGTAAGCATCGGACCAGAGGTCGAGATCGAGGTCGGTGTTGAGGGCAACACCATGATCTTGTTCCCGCAGGTCAACGATCCTGTTACGGCTTCGATTACAGGCCTCAATGAGAACCAATTCGATCTGGATGGCCAGATGAACACGGCCGACTGGGGCTTTTCCTGGGATATGACCGTTGATATCGATCCGTTCGTCAACGGCGTGTTTGGCCTGACCAACAACACCGGCGTGACACAGACGTTCATCCTCAACGTGACGTTGCCGATCATCCCGGTCGCCCCCAGTTCGCTGATCGGTGGGTCCGTCGGCGGGTCCATTACCGACGCAAACGCAGACGGCACGGCCACGGTCGCGAGCTCCGGAGCAACCGCGTTGTTCACCGGAGAAATCGACGGCGGCGGCATCCTCTCGATCATCGGTTCACCGTTCAGCTTCAGCGCCCCGTTTGCCGGCGGCACCGCGAATATCCCCGCGACCAACGTCGGGCTCCCCGGCCCGACCATCCCCGGTCCCGCTGCGGCGGCTACCATCGGTATCAGCCATAAGTTCACCCTGACACCGGGCGACACCGTCGCGCTGACCTCGTTCTTCCAGGTCGAGCCCGTGCCTGAGCCAGCCAGCCTTGGCCTGCTGGCCTGCGGTGCGATGCTCATCGGGATGAAGCGACGCGCCTGATTACAACACGACCTTATTAAAAACGCAGCCCCTCTTAGAGCGGCTGCGTTTTTTTATTCGAGTATCAACGGGTTGGTATCGCTTTACCGATCCCCCGGCAGAGCCGGGGGCTGATGGAGGGGAATCGGCGCTTGGGGCAATCAGGGCGTTGTTACCCACTGATAGGCGTTCCGGGTCGATCAGTGTGATGAGACACCAAAACTGCCGCGGTCGTCCTCGTATTCCGCCGAGGCACAGCCGATGATGGCGGTCAGACTCAGCGCGATCAGTGATACGGCCAGTATTCGTTTGAGCATGGATGGTCTCCTGAGTTGGGGGTCAACAGTTCATTCACACCCCCTATATCGTCGGTCTGTGACGCCTGTGACGAATTTCCGTGTGGGGGGCCTGGGACGGTCGCCGGGGGCTGGACCGAAGAATCGGCGTCTTTGTTTAGTCTCGGTCGCTTGAGTCCGGCCCGGTTACCGCCGATCTTGCGTCGTATATGGTGTTTGGGTCTAAGAACAAACAGAACCCGGTCGATCTCTCGCAGGTCGGTTCGGATCATGGGCAGGACCCCAGGCGGTCGGCCCCCAGGCAGGCCACGGACTCACTTGCCTGCCCGTTAGGTGAGGTGATCGACATCTCCACCTCCGGGGTTCGGATCCGCTGCAAGTCAAAGCCGCCATTCAGCGAAGGCGCGGTCAGCACGATCAAGTTCGCCTTCAAGGGCGGGCAGCTGCCGGTCTCCGTACAGGAACGTTGGCGGAAGCGCAAGGGTTTTATTGGCAGCTACGAGATCGGGTTGAAGTTCGTCAGCAACTCCCCGAATGTGATCAAGGCGATCGAGTCGCTGGTGAAATTTGGGTTCCTGTGTCCGGACGCGGTGACCCAGGAGAAGCCGGAAACCAGCAAGAAGAGCAAGCCCAGGCCGAAGCTGCGCGTCTCGGTCGACCTGCCGAACTACTACGCCGTGCTTAACGTGTCCCGGGACGCCGACGGGCAGCAGGTCCACGCCGCCTACCGCAAGCTGGCCCGGCAGTACCACCCGGACACCAACAAAGACCCCGACGCCCCGGGCCGGTTCATCGGCATCTGCGAGGCGTACAAGGTCCTGTCCGACCCGGACCAACGCGAGAGCTATGACCTGCGCCAGGCGGGGTAGCTACCCGCCCACGGTCGCGACAAAGGTCGATACGATGGCCGCGATCCGGTAGGCGTGTTCCCACATCGCGCCAAAGAACACAAACATCGCGAAGAACCCGAGCATAAACAGCCCTTGCTTGCTGGGGTCTGATATGAGGTTGGCGT
>JAJDCW010000323.1 GCA_029260635.1 Phycisphaeraceae bacterium
GTCGTAGTGGCCGTAGAACAACACGCGCGGGGCGGCAGGGTCTTCAACGTCGTCATTGGTTGTCCGCGCCAGGACCACCGGGTGGCCGGCGGTCTTGCAGACCTCCGCATCCAGCCCGCTTTCGATGAGGTGGTCCGCAACCCACTGCGCCGCGTCTGCGATGTGCGACTTGTAGGCCGGGTCCGTGCTGACGCTTGGGATCTTCAGGAAATCGCAAAGACGGGATAACGCCGCGTCAAAATCGATAGCCAGGGACTCGGTGATCTGGGAACTACTCATTCGTTTGCTTCCTTCTGTGTCGATAGTTGAGCCTCGACCCGGCCCCTGTGCAGGCGGATCGGGAAAGTTCTCACGGGCATCTCATCATCGGGGTTGACAATACTCTTGCCGGTCTTGATGTGGTAGGTGTAGCCGTGATACGGGCAGGTGATCGTCATGCCGCGGCGTTCGCCGTCGCCCAGGGGTCTGCCGGCGTGGGGGCAGATGTTCTCCACGGCGTAGAACTCCCCGCCGACGTTCATGACCACCAGGCGCACGCCCAAGGCATCGATGCAGGCCTGCTGGTCGTTCGGAAAATTGTCTGCCGGCCCAAGGTCTGTCCACGGCGATTCAGTCATCCTATGATTTCCCGTGATTTTTCTTTGAAAGCGTGCAAGTGTAGCCGACTGATACAGAATGGGTTGAAGAAAATTTCGATAAATAGATAAAATAGTATTTATACTGAGCCGATTTAGGTTATACTTAGGCTAACGGGGAGCCAAGCCTTGTTGTCCACAGGCACTTGGGCGGACCCGTGAACCTCTAACCATTTGTTGTTAAGGAGATTAGTGATGACCAGCCTCAGCCAGGCCGCAGGCGAAGTGAACACAAGTCACAAAGAACTGCGTGACTGGGTCGATCAGATCGAGGCGTTGTGCAAGCCCGACAGTGTCTACTGGTGCGACGGCTCGAAGCACGAGTACCAGTCCATGCTGGACGCGATGGTCGCCTCGGGCACCGCCCAGTGGCTGTCACCGGAGAAGAAGCCCAACAGCATCCTGGTCCGTTCGGACCCCGCGGACGTGGCCCGGGTGGAAGACCGGACGTTCATTTGTTCGGCGGACGAGGCCGACGCCGGGCCGACGAATAACTGGAAAGCACCCGCCGAGATGCGTGCCATCCTCAAGCCGTTGTTCGACGGCTGCATGGCCGGACGCACCTTGTATGTCATCCCCTTCTCAATGGGCCCGGTCGGTTCGCCGATCGCGCATATCGGCGTTGAGATCAGCGACAGCCCCTACGTCGTGGCCAATATGCACATCATGACGCGCGTCGGGCAGGACGTCCTGGGTGTCCTGGGTAACGACGGCGCATTTGTGAAGTGTGTCCACTCGGTCGGCATGCCGCTGGCGGAAGGGCAGAAGGATATCGAATGGCCCTGCAATAAAGACAACAAGTACATCACCCACTTCCCCGAGACCAAAGAGGTCTGGTCCTTCGGCTCGGGCTATGGCGGCAATGCGCTGCTGGGCAAAAAATGCTTCGCGCTCCGCATCGCCTCAGTCATGGCCAAGGAACAGGGCTGGATGGCCGAGCACATGCTCATCCTCAGACTCACCAGCCCCGAAGGTACGGTCAAGCACATCGCCGCGGCGTTCCCCTCGGCCTGCGGCAAGACCAACCTCGCGATGATGACCCCGACGTTGCCGGGCTGGAAGGTCGAGACGGTCGGCGACGACATCGCCTGGATGAAGTTCCACGACGACGGGTACCAGTACGCGATCAACCCCGAGGCCGGGTTCTTCGGCGTCGCGCCGGGCACGAACTACAAGACCAACCCCAACGCGATGGAATCGCTCAAGGCCAACTCCATCTTCACGAACGTCGGCAAGACGCCCGACGGCGACGTGTGGTGGGAAGACATCGACAGGCCGGCCCCCGACCTGCTGATCGACTGGCACGGGCACGAGTGGGTCCACTACGACTCGACACACAAAGCCGCGCACCCCAACGCACGCTTCACCGCGCCGGCCTGCCAGTGCCCGGTCATCGCCGACAACTGGGAAGACCCCAACGGCGTGAAGATCGACGCCATCCTCTTCGGCGGTCGACGCGCCACGGACCAGCCCCTGGCGATGGAGTCGTTCGGTTGGGAGCACGGCACGTTCCTGGGCTCGACCATGGCGAGCCAGAAGACCGCCGCCGCCGCCGGCAAGGTCGGCGAGTTACGCTTCGACCCGATGGCCATGCTCCCGTTCTGCGGCTACCACATGGCCGACTACTGGCGGCACTGGCTTGACATGGGCAAGAAGGGCGGCGCGAAGATGCCCAGGATTTTCTACGTCAACTGGTTCCGCCAAGGTGCTGACGGGCACTGGCTCTGGCCGGGTTTTGGCGAGAACAGCCGTGTGCTTAAGTGGGTCTGCGAACGCTGTGACGGCAAGGCGGACGCGGTCGAAACCCCGATCGGGCACCTGCCAGCACCGGGCAGCCTGGACCTGGCGGGCCTGAAGATCCCCGACAAGGACCTGGCCGAGTTGCTGGAAGTCAAGAACGAAGATTGGCTTCAGAAAATCCCGGCCTTCCGCGAGCACTACGCCAGGTTCGGCGACAAGCTCCCGAGCGAACTCGCTAATCAACTCGACGCGCTTGAGCAGCGGCTCAAGGCCTGATACTTGTAACTGATGAATGCGTCTTACACCGAAGCCCACGTTTTAGAACGTGGGCTTCTTTCATGCATCCGTCGCCATCCGCGCATCTCTACATATCTTGCGTTAAAATGCTTTACCACCCAATACGCGGAAGGGGCGACATGAGCCAACAAGGACTTAGTCTGCGAGATTTACGTCAAGCCAGCGTCAAGCGTTGTGAGCAATCGTTTGAATCCTGCGAGGGCTGGTCGCCCGCGGACTGGTCCAACGCGATGGCGGGGGAGGCCGGCGAACTGCTCGAATTATTGCTTCCGTTGATCGTGAAGACCAACACCATCTGCAACCTCACCAAAAAAATCCAGCGAGGCGACGAGATGTCATTGGAAGAGATCGGCAAGGAGATCGCCGACGTGGTGATCTACGCCGACCTGCTATCACATCGTTTGGGTATCGACCTCTCCAACGCGGTCCGTGAAAAATTCAACGAGGTCTCCGCGCGTGTCGGCAGCGATATCCTGCTGGGTGGTAATGAATCCGAGTCGGGTTGATATGTAACCCAACCACTGGGCGTCGTTGATGTGTATCACGGGCTGGGCTGGTCTTTGATGTAGTACAGCAGCGCCTTGAACTTCTGGGAGCTGTCCACCGAGGCGTCCTGGTGTTCCAGGTGCCCCCATGCACCGTGGTTGCCCGGGCGGTCGACGTAGTTGAACGGCAGCAGCAGGTCGCCGCCAGCCTGCTCGAAGGCGTCCAGGTTCATCAGGTAGGCGCTGAACATCCCCGGCACATACTGCGCATCCAGCAGGGCCTGCGCATACGGGACGTTGCGGTTGTCATCCGCGTAGTGCTGGCCCCCCTCGTAACCGATAAACCGGATCGTCCGACCCAGTTCGGCCGTCAGGTCCGCGGCCAGGTCGCCGTGGCCCTGGTAGTGCTTGGCGGATTTGTCGGGGATCGCCCGGTTGATCGCGTCCAGCACGATGTCCTGCGCGGTGGTGCTTGCGTCAAAGCTGGCCCCGCTCTCCCCGAAGTATGCGGCGCAGGTGATGGCGTCGAGCTGCCCCGCCAGCCGATCGGTGATGTTACGCGTGACCCAGACGTTGGCCTGCTGACCCGCGGCGACCCGGACAAGCCTGTCGGTCTGCCCGTTGAAGACCTGCTCCCAGATCGTAAACGTGTTGATTAATCTTTCACCCAGATAGTCGAACCAGGCGTCAGAAAAAACACCCCCGCCAGATTGCGTCAGGACGTACTGATACACATGGAAGCGGCTGTTCCACGCCTCGTTGGACCACTCGATGTAGACCTTCCGCTGCGGGTCCAGCCGGTCACGCACAAGGGTCGCAAAGCTCTGGATATACTCGTCGTCCGCGGTGTGGGGCATGCAGAACCAGGGGTCCGCCCCCAACTCGTTACATAGATCGATCATGTACTCGACCGCCACGCCTTTCGGGGTCGCCTGGGTGTACCGTGTCGGGAGTGTGCGTTCGCTCCAACTCACCGGTTCGTCGCTCTCATTGGTGTGCCCCCAGTCCATGAACCGGAGGACTTTGAACTTAGACATCCGCTGCAAGTACAGCGGGTGGAAGGGCGACTGGGCATCTTCAAACCCGGGCATCCAGAGCCTGATATTTCGGATCGGGTTGTTGGCGTAGGACTCGGATATCCTCATGAGGATACCGGTGTCGGACGGGGTCACGTTGAGGATGATCCGGCCGGGCTCGCTGGTGACGACGTCTGCGTCCCACTGGAACTGGATATCACCCAGGCCGTCATACGTGCAGACATACTGCCCCGCGGGGTACGCGCCCTGCGTCTCACTGAAAATGATGGTCTGCGCGGCCTTGCCCGCTGACAGCCAGGGCCAGCCGTCGGAGTCGGTCTGAACGACCTCGCCCGTGTCGAAGGGGTTGCCGTTTGGGTTGGTCGATGCCCAGGTCCGGGCCTGCTTCATCGCGTCCACAAAGACCCATTCACGGCTGTAGTAGTTGACCTGCGCGAGGTTGATGCCCAGATTCAGGTTGCGTTGCTGGGGCAGTGGGTAGCCGACGTTCCAGTTGCCAAGGACCACACCGATATCGTCGATGCCAACGGCCCCGTCACCGGTTGGATCGCCGTTGAGCAGGTCGCCGGGTGTGACGGACTGGTTCCAGTGTAGAAGGATGATCGAGAGGTCTGAGAGCCCGACGAAACTATCGCCGTCCAGGTCTCCCTCGATGGGACCGACCTCGTCGATCTGCGCGGCACACAACGATACCGCGAACAGTGTCATAGCAAGACAAAGGCCCTGGTTGGGTCTTGGGAAAAACATCTCCGCCCTCACTTAGGATCGCGCCTCCAACAAGCCGGATGGAGAAAACGATAAGGTCGATAATATAACTAAGAATGAGCCATACATTACAACATGTTACGAACGAGTCAAGCATTTTCCCTATCAAGGTAGCCCCCCCCCGAAGTACCCAAATCACCCATGTTAAACGGAAGTTTCAACAGTCTTGCGATCTCGTGTCTCGTCATGAGCCGCAAACGCTATTTAACATCAAGGTTGTGATGCATTTAGGTGAGGTTAACAGATAACAGGGGGCGAAATCATACCCGTGGTCATTCCGCCGGCATGTGGTGCGTAAAACACGGATTCAGGCGGGATTAAGTTGAGACAGACGGGTCAGTTGCTGCTGAAGTCGATCAAAGCCCGATACTTCGGGGCCTGGGTGTTGGAGTCATTCAGGAACTGCAGGTGCCCCCAGGACCCGAACGGCCCGGGCTTGCTGGCCAGGTTGAAGGCCATGTAAAGCGACCCGCCGCCCTGGTTGAATGCTTCCAGGTTCGCGGTGTAGGCGTCGTACATATCCGGCAAGACAGGGTGGTCGTAGGTCTGTACATCCTTGAACGCCTGGAAATAGGGCAGCGACGTGTTTCCGTGAACCGTGTAGTGCTGCCCGCCCTCGTACGCCAGCAGGGGGATGGTCCGCCCGAGGTTGTTGGTCAGCTGCTGTGCCAGGTCGCCGTGGTTCTGATACTGCCCGGCAAAGGTGTTGGGGATCGTCTCGTTGATCGCGTTGTTGATGATGTCCTGCACGGTGGTGCCGGCGTGAAATGGCGCGTGGCGCTCGTCGAAGTAGGCCCCGCAGGCGATCGCGTCGAACTCCCCATTAATTTCGTCGAGTTCTTCGGTCAATCGTGTGGTTACCCACACATTGGCCTGCTGGCCCGCCGCGACACGGATCAGCCGGTCAGGATTGCCGGCAAACACGCCGGCCCAGATATCAAAATCCTTCTTCGCTTGCTCCGCCCACTTCTCGAACCAGGCTTCGTCAAAGATGTTGGCGCCGGACTGCTGGGAAACCCAGGCCTGCTGAGGGAACGAGAAGTTCCACACTTCGTTGGACCACTCGACATAGATCTTCAGGTCGTTGTTCAATGCGGGGATCGCCAGGTCGGGGTCGGCGTTGGGGACGCCGTCACGCACCGCGGTGGCGAACTGTGTGACGAAGGCGTCGCTGGCCTTGTGCGGCATGCAGAACCAGGCGTCCGCGCCAAGCTGGTTGCACAGCTCGATCATGTATTTCAGGGCGACGCCGTTGTCGTTGTCCTGGCTGAAGGTCTTCCCATTGGAGGTGTCGACAAACTCGACCACGCCCGAGCCGTTGGTCTGCTGCCAGTCCATGAACCGTATGACGCCGAAGGGCGCGAGCTTGGTTGTGAAGTCCGGATGAAATGCCGAGGGCGAGCCGGGGCCGAACGTCGGCATCCACACGCGGATGTTTGTCACCGGGTTAGCGGGGTCGGAACTGACGATCCGCATCAGGACGCCGTTGTCTGTCGCGGTGTTGACGTTGAAGGTCATCGTGCCGGCCCCCGTGACCTGTGCGTTGCTGGCATCGAACTCAAACGCCAGTGTGCCGGAGCCGTCGAAAGTGACGTTGTAGGTTCCGACGGGGTACGCGCCCGGCTTGTCGGTCAGCAGCAGGGTCTGCGCGGATTGACCGGGCTGAAGTAGGGGCCAGCCGTTGGCGTCGGTCGTGACCGTGCCGCCGGTATCGAAGGGCTGGCCGTTGGGGTTGGTCGCGACCCATCGGCGGGCGCTCTTGACCGCATCCACGAAAACGAGTTCCCGGCTGAAGTAGGCGATCTCTGAGAGGTTCATCCCCAGCGACGCGTCGCCGCCGGGCGTGGGGATCGAGCCGTTGCCCCATCTAAGCAGCAGTTCCGTGAGGTCTCCTAACCCGACAAAGCCGTCGGGGACGATGTCGCCCTGGCTGATGTCGCCGGGGTCCACAATCTGCCCCCAGTTGGTCAGGATGATCTGCAGGTCCTGGGCACCGACGAAGCCATCGCCGTTCAGATCACCCACGATGGGCTGTGCTGAAGCGGTGTTGGGCGCGCAGAACACCAGGCCGAATGCCAACACGAATAAATACACCACGCTTAGGCTGGGTCTCATCTTGAACTTGTACCTTTGCACAACCGCCGGATGGCGGCGCTGGTTGTGGGACCCGGTGCGGGGCACGCGGGCAGACGTACAGATTAAGGCCTCAACCCCCCGAAAGTCAAGGTTTATCCGCTGTAAACGGCGATTTACAGCATTCTTAGCCTGCCGACCGGACTCGGTCATAAAGCTGGCAGTAGACACGGTATCCCGCGCGTCAATCTGGGGTAACTTTGCGGGCAGATTCGCCGGGTATGATCTGCACCGCTAGATCTCGATCAGCCGATCGTCCCCGACCAGCCAGAGCCGAGACGTCACCGCCTGTTTGTCCAGGTTCAGCATCTTCATCAAGGCCCTCTGGTAGACCCGCATCTGTGGCCGGTAGTGGTCCGCGATGGCCCGCTCGCCACCGTCGCCCAAACGATCGGTCTTGAAATCGATCAGCCGGGCCTCGGCGACGGTGCCTTGCGCGTCCCGGTGGATCGTCACGCGGTCAAAAATCCCCTGCAACAACTGCCCCCGGTCGCTGACGGCAAACCCGCGCTCCCGCCACAACTCATCCGCACCGTGGCGCTCCAGCACGTCCTGCGCGACCGGCCCGTCTAACAGTTTTCTAAACCATTGCATCCGTGCCGCCACCCAGCCCGCCTCCGCGCCGGGCATCACTTGTTGTGCCACCGCCCGCAGCGCCGCGTCACCGGGCAGATCATCCTCGCCGACAAACCCGACCCGCCGCATCCACTCATGGACCAGCGTCCCGTACCGCATCGCGCTAAGGTCGCGCGGCGTCAGCTCCAGCAGGCTCGACGCGCTGCGACGTGCGGTGTCACCGTCCAGCCCCGCCTGCGAAGACGGCGCAACCGTCGGCCATGACCGCCAGGCTTCGCCCGCCGGCTTGTCCAGCCCCCGTATCGCTTTCACCTCAGCCGGCTGAGGTTCAACCGCTGCCGACTCCCGTACACAAATCCAACCCGCCTCGCCTGTCTCGCAGAGCACCTGCTCGCCGCCCGGTGTCTCTTCCGCTTGGCTCAACGCCTCGCGCAGGATCGATGCGAAACACAGGCCCTTGCTCTTGATTTTGCCCGTCTTGGTCAGCTCGATCGGGGTCACGATCATGTGCAACGCCTGCCGTGCCCGGGTCATCGCGACATACAGCGAGCACAGGTCTTCGATGATTCGGCTCTCCCGCTGTGACTCCGCCGCGTGTTTAAGTTTCTCATCCAACTCGCGCACAACTTTGTCAGTGTTTCGGTAGACGCCGGTGATGGGGCCGGTCGCGTCGTCGCGTTCGATCAGCATCACCGAACGGTCTGACAGTCTCCGGTCCAGTTCCGCGAGTACTACGGTGTCAAACTCCAGCCCCTTGGACCCGTGGATCGTCATCACCCGGATCATCGCCTGGCTGGGTTCGGCCACGCTCTGGGACTCAACCAGGTCCACAAACCACGACGGCCTCAGCGGGGCGGTCGGCTCGGACCGGTCCGCCAACTCGATCAACTGCGTCAGCCGCCTGACCGAACGGGCATCACACGACGGCGCGACTGCGCTCGCCCAATCCGCGATCGTCCTGGCGAACCCATTGGTCAACAGCGATCGGCGAATCTTCAACGACGCCCGGCGGACATCGACACCCTCATTGGCGTTCAGCCCGACAACCCGGCCTAAAGGTGAGTTCAGCACATGGAACGATGCCGCCTTGTCCCCGGGGTGGTCCGCCATGACCAGCGCGGACAGCACCGCCATCACCGCCGGCGAATCCGTCAGCCGGCTCCCCCCCTCGCCGCTGACCGGCAGGCCCAGCTTGCCCAGCTCGTAGATCAGCCGCGATGCCGTGTCGTTTCGGCTGACCAAGACACCGATCGACCCGGCCCCACCTTCCCGTTCATACAACGCCTTGACCCGCTGCGCCACATACACCTCGTGCGCCCCAGCCCGCTCCGGCGAAGCGTCATCGCCATCATTGTCACCGTCATCCGTAGCCCCATCCGTGTCCGGGTTATCCCCAGCCGTCGATGTTTCCAGTGTCACGTGCCCGGGCAGGTCGCGCACCGCTTCGTGCAACTCAAAACCCGCCTGCCAGCGCTCCGCGGCGCCGCCTTCCGTGGTCAGCACCGTACTACCCGCGATCCCCGCAAACACCTTGTTGACCGCGTCAAGCACCACCGCGCTGGAACGGTAGCTCCGCGACATGGTCAGGCGTGCGGATTCATCCAGGCCCAGCGAATCTTCAAACTTATCAAACAACTCCGCGACCCCGCCGCGCCAACCGTAGATAGCCTGCTTGGTATCGCCGACGCAGAAAAGCGTGCGCGACCCGTCCGACGTCGCCGCGATTTCCTCGGCGAAGGGCTCGATCACGTCCCACTGTGACAGGCTGGTGTCCTGAAACTCATCCAGCAGCAAATGCGTCACCCGCCCGTCAAGCCGGAAGTACACGTCCTGCATCAATTCATCGGACTCGGGTAGCTCGCGTGCCAGCTTGTGGGTGATATCGCTGAACAGCAGCACGCCATGCCGACGACGAAGCGGGGCGTAGTGCTCATCAAACCGTTGCAGCAGGTCATACGTCGCAAGTGTCTGCTTCGCGACCCGGTGGATCAATTTACCCGAAGCGTGGCCAATCAAAGGCTCATACACCGCGAACCATTCAGCGGTGATCGGCTGGCGTTGGAAGGTCTCGCCGCCCTCCACTATCTTCTTGGCGAGCCCACTGCTGATAAAGCCCTTCCAATCACGCAGTGTGATGGCGTTGAGATTGTTGTTGTAGGCTGTATGCCACGGCTTGTTCGCCGGCAGCAGACCCGCCGCGACCTCCAGCGCCGCGACCGCTTTGCCGAACTGGTCTTCATCCATCCGGCCCAACGGCTCGAGCCTTGACCACACCCCCCGGTCCAGTGCCTCTCGGTACACCTCGTACAGCCCCGTCACCGCCGAGTCGATCGCGTCCGTCACGGAACGCGCCGCCGCGTCGTGGTGCAACTGCCGAAGCAGCGTCACCAGCGTCGGCAGGTCGTTGTCGGCGAGCATCGATTCGATCGCGTCCCGCCGAAGCCGGACCGCCACCGGGTGCGACGCGTCGATCAGCTTCGGCTCGGGGGGCAGGTCCAACTCGTAGCGAAAACTCTGCGCTATCCGGTTAAAGAACCCGTCGATCGTCGAGATCGACAGCCGATGCAGCGATCCCGTCAAGGCCCGCAGCATCGTTCGGCAATCCGCCTGGGTCAGCGACGGGTCTTCCAGTGAGGTTGCCAGGTTTTTGCGTTTGTCCTGATCCACGACCGCGTCGGCCAGCCGGGTGATGACCCGCCCCAGCACCTCGCCCGCCGCCTTGCGCGTGAATGTCGTCGCCAGCACCTCGCTGGGCTCGGCGTGACGGCGGATCAGTGACAGATACCGCGTACTCAGTTGATATGTCTTGCCCGAACCCGCCGATGCGCGGATCGTCTGGTGCCCCCCGGAAGTATCTTCGTGGCGGGTATCGTTCCCCGGGTCCTGCGGGTAGTAAGCATGGTCTTGCAGGTTCATCGCAACGCCTCCCCGTCATCGCTGGCGGCAATCACCACCTGTCGCTGCATCACGGTGTCTGCGCAGACACGCTCTAGCCCGTCGGGGTACCTGGGCGCATCTCGGGGCGGCCAAAATATCTGCTCCCTTAGTTTATTGATTACTTCATCACGCTTCTGCACCGCCTGCGCCAGGTCGTCGTCGTTCCAGTCCGCAAACGCGGGGCCCGCGCCGTCGCCAGACTTCGGCAGGTTCAGATAGCCCAGCTGGATGTCGCCGGTGAGGTCTAGCTCTTTACACAGATCGCGGTACAACGGCAGCTGTAGATCAACCCACGTCCGGTTCAGCTTAGGCCCGACCCGGTGTGTCTTGTCAGGCGGGTTCGCCTTGTCCCCGGTCTTGTAGTCGTACACCCGCCAGCCCAACGTGTCGTGCCGATCGATCCGGTCGATCTTGCCCTTGATCGTGAACGGCTGGCCATCCACCATGACCTCCGCGCGCAGGTTCTTCTCGACGTGTTCGATCCGCCAGCCCTCGTCAATCAGTCGTGCCTGTGTCACCGAGAAAAACTCGAAGCGTTGCCGAAGCTGCTCGACCTGGATGCGCACCGCCGCCCGGGGTTCTTCGCCGAAGCGTTTCGCCACCAGCGTGTCGAGTTGCAATTCAAGATAGGTCTGGATGCCGCGCGGGTCCGGTTCGTGCTTCGCGTCGCTCTGGCCGAAGGCCTGCAGCACGGCGTGCGCCAGCGTCCCGAACGACATCGGGTCCATCTCCACCGCCCGGTCGTCCAGCGTGTTCAGCTCAAGCACGTAGCGTAGGTAAAACCGGTATGGGCACATCAGGTACTGGCGGAATGCGGTGACGTGCAGCTCCTTGAGCGGCTCCGGCCTGACCGCCGGCCGAGGAATCAGGAACCGGTCCGCGTCCCCGTGCGCCAACGGCAGCGGTGGGGCGGGGGTGTTGGCCTGCGAGTCATCAAAGAACGAACGCACCCGCGTGACCAGCGTTTGGTCATCACAGGCCAGCAGCAGCCGGCTGGGCGTCAGGGGGTCGCCGTCATCGCTGCGCCGCGCGGCGATCAAGCGCACGGTCTGCCGGGAGTGTGTGATCGCATTCAACAGCATCAGGTCACGGGCGTACCGGTGCGCGTTGTCCCGCATCGTCAACGCCGACCGTGCCATGTCCGGCAGAAAGGCATCGGCGTTGCGCGAAGTCGGGATCAGCCCCTCGTTCATCCCCGTGACCGCCAGCACCGGCGCATCATCCAACGCCAGTTCAAGGTAGCCCAGCAGCTCAACCGCCGGCTCCCCGCCCTCGTCGGGCATCGTCGTTTCGGCCAAACGATCCAACGTCAGCGAGACCGCCTGCGACGCGGTCAACACCGGGCAGGTATCAGTTTCATGATTCAACTCCGCCTGTTCGCGCAGCAGCCCTGCGACTAATTCAAGTGATTGCGTCAGCCGTCGGTCGTCCATGTCGTGTTCATTCAGCACGGTCTGGGCATACACCTGCTGCAACGCCTGTGCGATCGGCACGCTCCAGTCGGGCAACGGCTGACGCTCCGCCGGGTGCACCGGCAGCAACCCGATCACCCGGTCGCGCAACGCCTTGAGTTTCGCCTGCCGTTGTGGCTTACCGAGCCAGGCACCGGTGAGCTTGCCCTGGAGGTGTCTTGTTGCATATTCATCCAGCAGTGTCAGCCAGTCTTCGATGGTGGCCCGGGTGTCGCCGTCACCCGCCTCGGGCTCCGGGGTGGTTTGCAGGTATTGCTCGATATCGGGGTGGCGCAGCAGCCGTGCCAGCGCGTCGTGGCGTTGCTGTTCCATGAACCCACCGAGCGCCCGGAGCAACACCGCCGGCCTGGAACGGTCCGCCGGCGTGCCCGCCGCGTGTCGGGCCGGGATACCCGCCAGGTCCAGTGTGCGCATGACCGCCTCGGCAGACTTCTCGTCCCCCAGCCCGACCGTCACCCGGTCGGGGCAAAGCGTTTCGTTGTTTGTGTTAAGCCGATCGCGTTCGGCCGTGACTTCCGCCAATAAAGCGCCGGGCTGGTCGGACACCCGCTGGACAAAGCACACCTGCTCAGGGTGCAGCTCGACCGGCTGCTCCTGCCAGTAAGTGCTTCTTATTACGCCCAGTTCGTCGAACCCGTCGCGGTGCGCTTCGGGAACCATGATGAGTGTGGTGACATGGTCCGCAACTTGCCGCAGCATGGCAGCCGCAGTGTCGTTCAGGTCCGGTGTGGCGATCAGAACGATGTGTGTGACGTCCGCCTGCACCGCGCATTGCTTATGGAGCACCGCCTCACTCCGGGCGGTGTTGCGGTCGATCAGGTTCTGTGTTGCTAATGCTTCCCGATACGCCTGCGCCACCTGTTCCAGCACGTCCCACCGCTCTTCACCGCGCAGATCGAACCCGCGTTCGGCACACAGTCTGGGCACGTCCTTGAACCGCATCAGGTGGCCTGCAAGGTCGTCATCCAGTGCCCGCAACTGCTTACCCAACGCCCACCACCCCGGCAGGTCATCTTCACCCGGCGGGTTCGGCAACAGATCGGCGAGTACGTTCGGCGTTATTCCACGCAACGCCGCGACCCACGCCAGTTGCGCATCCAAATCGCCCGCCACCGGTTTGTCCGGTTGATACAGAACCTCAGGCAACCCCCCAGCCGTCACCACCCTCGGGGGACTCAACGCGTGCCCCTGGGCCTGAGCCTTCGTGACAAGAATCTCGATCAACCGCCGACCGGCACGCCTGGCCGGGACCACTGCCACCACGCCCGACAGGTCCCACCCGGCATCGCCTTGCCCGTGGTGCGCGTGCAGATACACCCCCGCCCGCTCCAATGCGGGGCCGTCCCATCCCAGAAAGTGTCGCGTGATCGGCATGTGAAACCCTGAAATCTTTTTAGCCGCAAATAAACGTGAATAAACGCGAATCAATCATACGAACTGTGGCGTCACACGTCTTTCTCTTTCATTCGCGTTTATTCGCGTTTATTTGCGGCTACATCCCCTCCCGACTTGGCCTGACGGATAAGTTGTCTATCCTATCGGGTATGAGCACTACCACAGAAGAACGTATCGCCCAGTGGGAGCAGATGGCCCGCGAAGCGCCGGACGACATGGCCTATTTCAGCCTGGCGAACGCCTACAAGGACGCCGACCGTCTGGAGGACGCCCAAGGCGCCTTCACCAAGGCGATCGAGCTGAACCCCGGGATGAGCCGGGCCTACCAGCTCAGCGGGCAGGTCCTGATCCAGTTGGGCAAGGAAGACGAGGCCGGCCCGTTGCTGACCAAGGGCTACACCGTCGCCGCCGAACGGGGCGACGTGATGCCTCAAAAGGCGATCGGCTCGCTGCTAGAGAAGCTCAGCCTGCCGATCCCCGAAGTCAGGGACGCCGCCGAACTCAAGAAAGAGGTCGAGGCTTCCGGGGACACGGTCCTGGACCGACGAACCGGGCAACCCCAGAACCGCCTGGCCGACCCGCCGATGCGCGGCCCCGTCGGGCAGTTCATCTACGACCACTTCGGGCAGACCACCTGGAACGAGTGGATCGGCCAGGGTACCAAGGTCATCAACGAGCTACGCCTGGACTTCTCCAACGACCAGCACCAGGACGTCTACGAGCAGCAGATGCTTGAGTGGTTGCAGGTGACGCGCGAAGAGATCGATGCATACGCCAAACAAAATGCGTAGCCATGATCTTGTTTAACGGGCGATCGCAGATCGCCGTGCCGCGACAAGCCGCGGTGCTACATAGGTACATTAGGGACAATTCGCCTTAGGCTTCCTCACCCAGCGCCCTTAATGCCCGCGGCGGCAGCAGCCACTTCAACACGCCCGGCCCCGGTGGATCATCCGGGTGTAGCGGGGCGTCTACCAGGGCGCACGAAGCCTTCTTCAACTCGATGAAGCTCGGCAAGGTTTTCTGTGTACACAGCGACTCGATGACTTCGCTTAGGGTCGGTTCGTGGCCGACGATCAGGACGCAGGATTCGTCGCGTTTGCGGAGCATGTGGATGATGTCGACCGCCGAGCCGTCACCGAGTTCGGGCGCGACCTGCGGCATCAAATCGAACAGGTCGCCGAGGATGCCGGCGGTCTGGCGTGCCCGGTCTTTGGGGCTTGTCAGGATGACGTTCGGCCGGTCCGCGAAACGCGCCAGCCCGTTAGCGGCGGCGAGGGTGCGATCGATCCCCACCGGCGACAATGACCGATCCGCGTCCTGCGTGTCATCACCGCACGGTTCCGCGATCCCATGACGGAAAATATAGAGAAGCATGGGAGTAGTTTAGCCGATTGGGGCGGGGATATACGGCCGGGCTGGCTACCGGCTTTAGCGCCTGGGGCCAGGTATTACATGGCACCAAACGCCAGTTTCAGGGCGTAGAAGAACACGATCGCCAGCCCGGCACCGGCGGGGATGGTGATGATCCAGGAGGCGACGATGTCACGGACGGTGTTGAGGTTCAACGCCCCGATGCCTCGGGCCAAGCCCACACCCAGCACGGCCCCGACGAGCGTGTGCGTCGTCGAGATCGGCAGCTTGCAGACCGAGGCGATCAGGATGGTCACCGCTGCCGCGAACTCGGCGCAGAACCCGCGTGACGGCGTGAGTTCGGTGATCCGCTTGCCCACGGTGGCCATCACGCGCCAGCCCCAAGTCGCCAGGCCTACGACGATGCCCACGCCCCCGATCCCCAAGGCCCACATCGGCACGGGGGATTCAGTTGAGACCTGCATATTCTTGGCTGTTTCGACGATAGCGGATAGCGGGGCGATCGCGTTGGCAACGTCGTTGGACCCGTGCGCCAGTGCCACAAAGCCCGCGCTGATGATCTGCAAGTAGATGAAGATGCGTTCGACGTTGTGGTAGACGTGGCTGTCGGTGTTGCCGTGTGTGCGGTCGCGGACCTGCTTGTAGAGCGATTCGGCTTCGTCCAAGGCACGTTGGGCCTGGTCTTTGGTCTCGCCGACGGCGGTACTTTGTACCCGTCGCAGGTGCATGAGGGCTTTGCTCATGGCACGTGCGGTGTAGAGGTCGGCCTGGAGCCGAGCCAGTGCGGGGTCGTCGGCCTTGACCTTTCTTGCAAGGCGGCGCGAGATCAATGCCCCGGCGATCCCACTGAATAAGGAGGCACTGAGCCCGATCGTCAAGGGCCAGAAGTCCGTCGGTTTGAGGCCGAACCGGTCGCTCCAGAATGGCTTGAGCCCCTTGAAGGACAGCACGAGCATCATGGTGACCATCACGAAAAATACGATGGCCGGCGTCCAGACCCGGGCGGCCGCGACGGGATCGGGTCTATAGAAAATGCGTTTCAAAATAAAGCGGAAGATCAGGTAGGCGATGACCCCTGCCATCAACGGGGACACGACCCAGCTTGCGACGATCGACGAGAGCCCGCCCTTACCGCGTAGAGTGGTCAAGACGTTGAACCCGTCACCGCCGAACCAGTTGACCGCTTCGATCCCGCCGTAGACGCACCCGACGCCGACGATCGAACCGACGATCGAATGGGTGGTCGAAACCGGCCAGCCAAAGTAGGAGGCGATCTGGAGCCACGCCCCGGCCGCCAACAACGCCGCCAGCATCGCGAAACAGAACATCCGCGCACCATCGGGATCGACTTTGAACATCTCGGTATCGATGATGCCCTTGCGGATGGTATCGGTGACGTGTGGGCCGAGAAAGAACGCCCCGCAGAACTCCATGATCGCGGCGAGGATGACCGCTTGCCTGAGCGTCAATGCGCCCGAGCCGACGCTGGTGCCCATCGCGTTGGCGACGTCGTTGGCGCCGATGTTCCAGGCCATGTACAGCCCAAAG
>JAJDCW010000324.1 GCA_029260635.1 Phycisphaeraceae bacterium
GTCGGTCAAGGTCGTCGTGCCCGCCGCCTTATCTGGGATTATCGCGGCCTTCCTGCTGGCGATCGCGCGGGCCGTTGGCGAGACGATGATTGTTTCACTTGCCGCAGGCTCGATGCCCATCCCCTTGGCCGACGACCCGACCGCCGCGATCGATCCACGCAACCCCGCGCAGACGATGACCGGGTACATGGTCATGATATTCACCGGCGACGTCAGCAATTTCGGCGTCGAATACTTCTCCAGCTACGCCGTCGCCGCGACCCTCTTCGTGATGACGTTGCTGCTCACCCTCATCGGGCACCGTGTCCGTGTCAAGTATCGGCAGGTGTACGAATGAGTACGTCAGTCATCTTCTCCAGCCGACGCGCCAGGCGTGTCTGGACCGACCGTGCCTTCCTGGCGGTCTGTATCTTCGCGGCGGTTCTCTCTTTAGGGTTGCTCGCATTGCTGCTGACTGCGATCGGGATCCAGGGCTACAAGTATCTTGACTGGGGGTTTTTTACCGGGTTGCCTTCTCGCAAGCCAGAGAACGCGGGTATGTGGCCGGCGATGATCGGCAGCATCTTTGTTTGTGCGATCTGCGCCACCACGGCTGTACCGATTGGCGTCGCGACTGCGATCCTTTTGGAAGAGTACAAGCCCACACAGAAAGTGGTTGCTAAGTTACACGGCTTCGTACAACTGAACATCACCAATCTCGCCGGCGTCCCTTCGGTCGTTTACGGGATCCTGGGCCTGACTGTTTTCGCCAATATGTACGGCCTCATGGGTACGTCTATGAATCCCAGCCAAGCTATCGGTAGCCACTTCTATGACGAGGTTTACGATCTGACCGGAACGGCATTACGACTCCCCGCCGAGCGTGACGCGGAAACCATCGTGCTGCAGGGCGGGATGGTGATGATGGTGTCCGAATCGGGCGAAGCCGTAACGATTGAACTGGTCGCTAAACGTCCAACCGAGCCCACGACCGGACAGGTTCGCAGCCGGGCCCGGGTGAATCGTGTGGAGGATCGCGCCTGGTATTACATCCAACTCCCACTTGGGCGCGGTGTACTCGCCGGTGGACTTACGCTCATGCTGGTGGTTCTGCCGGTCATCATTATCTCATCGCAGGAATCCCTCCGGGCCGTCCCCGATTCACTTCGGCAAGGGGCGCTGGCCTTGGGCGCGACACGTTGGCAAATGGTCTGGGGCACGACCCTACCCTCGGCGATCCCCGGGATCATGACCGGCGCTATTCTTGCTTTGAGCCGAGCGCTGGGAGAGGCAGCGCCGCTGCTGATGCTCGCAGGCATCGTCTATATCACCTTCACGCCTGCCAACCTGATGGATAGTTTCACCGCGATGCCGTTACAGATATTTAACTGGGCGAGCCGACCCCAGGCCGATTTCCACCAAGTCGCCGCCAGCGGGATCATCGTATTGATGGCGATCCTGTTGTCGTTCAACGCGGTCGCCGTGGTGATCCGCCAGAAGTTCCAGAGACAATCAATGCCATAGGGACCCCATTATGCCGGTTATAATTCCTGACTCACCGGAAGTGAACACCATGACCCCAACGATCACGACAACGGCACCTCTGATGATGCCCGGCGAGCCCGTGCAGAATCCGAGCCCAACGGATGCGATGGAAGATGCGCAGCCCGCGATCGAAGTTGCCGGGTTCGACGCCTGGTACGGCGACTACCATGCCCTTAAAGACCTGAACATGATCATCCCCGAAAAGCGTATCACCGCCTTCATCGGGCCAAGCGGCTGCGGCAAGAGTACGCTCCTTCGGTGGATTAACCGCATGAACGACCTGGTCCCAATCGCTCGTGCCGCCGGCACCCTCAAGCTTGATGGCCAGGACCTGCTTGCTAAATCGACCGATGTCGTCGACCTGCGTCGCCACGTCGGGATGGTATTCCAAAAACCCAACCCGTTTCCTAAAAGCATCTACGATAACGTCGCCTTCGGGCCCCGGCTGCACATGAGCATGTCGCGCACGGAGTTGAACAATGTCGTTGAGCAGTCGCTGCGCAGCGCCGCGTTGTGGGACGAAGTGAAGTACCGATTAAAGTCTCCGGCACTGAGCCTGTCCGGCGGGCAACAGCAACGGCTCTGCATCGCACGCGCCATCGCGGTCGGCCCAAGCGTCCTGCTGATGGACGAGCCATGTTCCGCGCTGGATCCACGCTCCACCGCGGCGATCGAGGACCTGATGGCTCAGCTCCGCAACGACTACACCATCGCTATCGTCACCCACAATATGCAGCAGGCCTCCCGAGCCTCTGACTACTCCGCGTTTATGTTTCAAGGTGAACTGATCGAGTTCGGGGATACCGAACAGGTCTTCACCAAACCTCGCAATGAACAAACTCAGAACTACATCACCGGCCGATTCGGATAAATCAGCCCCCGGCCCGGAGCCTTATCTATGTCCGTCCTGTTAAATAGACAGATCGAGAAAATCAAGCGCATGATCCTCGCCGAGGGCGCGCTGGTCGAGCAGGCCCTGCAGCGCGCGATCGGTGCCGTTGAAAACGGTGACACCGACCTGGCCGAGCAGGTAGTCGATCAGGATGCACAGATCGACTTGATGGAAATCGACATCGAAGAAGAATGCCTGGCGACCTTGGCCCTACACCAGCCGGTGGCGCAGGACCTTCGTTTCATCGTCTCGGTCCTGAAGATCAATAGTGAGCTGGAGCGCATCGGCGACTTGGCGTCGAATGTGGCGTCGCAGTGCCTGGCGCTCGCAGACCTGCCTGCTATCGACATCGGACCGTTCGGCCTCGCCGAGATGACACACCAGACCCAGCGCATGGTCAAGCAATCCCTGGACGCCTTGGTCGATGTGGATGAAGAACTCGCCAACCAGGTGCGCGAGATGGACGACCTGGTCGATGATAAGCACCGGGAGGTTTATGTCATCGTTGAGCGTTGCGTCCGCGAGAACATCGATCAGATGCCCCAACTGATCCGGATCCAGAACACCGCCCGACAGATTGAGCGGATCGCCGACCACGCGGTCAACATTGCCAAAGACGTGATCTACTTGGCCCGAGGCGAGATCGTCCGCCACCGCAAGGCCCGTGCCCGCGCCGCCAAGCTGTAAGTAGGCAGACTTCAACTACCGTGGGCGATTCCGTAAACACTATTATTAGCCTCGCCAGCGAGCTTCATTGATTTAACTGGCGTAACACCTCGCACGCATCTGCGTGTACTCGGGGGTTGGTCGTGTCAATGTAAGAACATGGGGGATTCGCCGCCACGAACTTAAGAGCCTTGTAAACAAGGCTTTAAAAGTGGGCCATACTGGACTTGAACCAGTGACCTCCTCGATGTCAACGAGGCGCGCTAGCCAACTGCGCCAATGGCCCGTCAGGCGGGCATTATAGCGACGCGGCGGGGGGCCGCCAGTTGGGGGTTTGTGTCAGCAATAATTCACAGTAAGGGTCTTTCTGACCTTCGCAAAATCCCGCCAACTCACTAGCATGGGGCCGGGCCTTCGACCCATCGGGTTGGGGGCTCAATACCGTTTCCATCCCACGATCCGCCTTCCCCAACGCGCAAGGACCCGACGCGATGCAGACCCCCCTCAAGTATGGCTGCAACCCCAACCAGACCCACGCCCAGTTAACCAGCCCGCTGTCCGACGGCCCGCTCACCGTCGTCAACGGCGCCCCCAGCTACATCAACATCCTAGATGCCCTGCGCGGCTGGCAGCTTGTGCGCGAACTCAAACAATCCACCGGCCAACCCGCCGCCGCGTCATTCAAGCATGTGAGCCCCGCCGGCGCTGCGGTCGCGGGCCCGCTCGACGAGGCCTTCTGCAAGGCGCACTTCTATGATAACCCGGATATGTCACCGCTGGCGACCGCCTACGCCAAGGCCCGCAGTTCCGACCGTGTCGCTTCTTTCGGGGACTTTATCTGTGTTTCCGACACCGTCGATGAATCGCTTGCAAATATCATCAAGCCCGAGGTGTCCGACGGCATCATCGCCCCGGGTTACGACCCCAAGGCCTTAGACATCATCAAAGCCAAGAAGGGCGGCAAGTACGTCGTCCTTCAGATGGACCCGGCCTACGACCCGCCCAGCGTCGAGTCACGCGTTGAGTTCGGCCTGACGTTGGAGCAGTCCTACAACGACAGCGTCATCGATGCCGCGCTTTTCAACAACATCGTCACTAAGAACAAGAACACCCCCAACGACGTGATCCAATCGCTGATCGTGGCGACCGTGACCCTAAAACACACGCAGAGCAATTCGATCTCGGTCGGTTATCAGGGGCAAGCCGTAGGTGTCGGTGCGGGCCAGCAGTCGCGTATCGCTTGCACCCGTTTGGCCTGTGACAAGGCCGACCGCTGGTTGCTGAAGATGCATCCTAAGGCCCTGGCCCTAAAATTTGTAGAGGGCCTGCCCAAGTCCGAGAAAGTCAATGCGCTGGATCAATTCGTCCGCTTCCACGAGCTTGACGACGGCGAACGTGGTGTCTTAGCCACCGCACTCACCTCAATGCCCGAGCCGATCAGCGAGCAGGAACGTACCGACTGGAACGCACAATTCAAGGGCGTGGTCCTCAGCTCCGACGCCTTCGTCCCTTTCCGCGACAACCTCGACCGTGCCGCACGTTCGGGCGTGAAGTACATCGCTCAGGCCGGCGGGAGCGCCCGCGATCAGGGTGTTATCGATGCCGCCGACGAGCACGGGATGGTCATGGCCTTCACCGGGTTACGTCTCTTCTTGCACTAAGTAAATCATGTGGCACTAACCCCGCTTGGCGTTGAGCATCTGCAAGCCGACCTCGTTGACCATCTGGCCCTGCGTGTCACGGTTCAGCAGTTTTAGTTCTTGCGTGATGTTCGCCATCATTCCCAGCCCGATGATGCCCCATGCGGTAAGCATCTCATCGGGTTGTCCGGCATCGTGTGCGCCCTCTCGTTGCGCCTGGACCTGCTGTGTGATGAACGTGTGGAATTTCTGAAACATCCGGCACAGCGCGTCGCGCACTTCCGGGTCGTTGGTTTCGTTCAGTCCCGCAAAGGTAATGCGGTGCAGGCCGGTCTCGCCGCGGTGTTCACCTTCCCATGTGAGGATGCGCTCGGCCGGCGTTCGCGCATCCTCGGTCGCCAGTAGTTCGCGCCACTTCGAGGCGGTATGTTCGAACAGGTAATCGATCGACGCCAGGAACATCGCCTTCTTGCTGGGCCAGAGCCGGTAGAGCTGGTTCTCGCGCAGCCCGCAGCGTTCGGCCAGAGCCGCTGTCGTCGCCCTGCGATACCCCAGGTCCGCAAACGCCTTCGCCAGCACGGGGATCAACTCTTGGCGCCGTTCTTCGGATTGATTCGGTCTTGCCATGGAATACCATCATTACCTGATTGGTGCCGGGCGCATCTAGTCGGTTTCTTGCCGCCGCTAAATCAGTCTAAACCATTATCTTGAAATACTTAACGGCCGATTTTGTCACGATAGATCCCCGGCCTATAAGAATATTTTATCTCACATCAAGATCAGACTTGCTAAGGCCCATATGTAAGTATATACTTACATTAATCATTTGGCAAGCGTAATTAAGTAACCAACCACCAACCACAACCAAATCGAATGGCATACACCAATCTCATCTTCGCCTGGGGCTGGATCACGCTCGGGCTGCTCTCCGGGGCGATCCAGGGGATCGGGTTTCACCGCGAGTCGTGGATGGGGGGATACAACGCCTGGCGTCGTCGGCTGACACGCCTCGGGCATATCGCGTTCCTTGGCACCGGCATGCTGAACCTCGCGCTGGCATTCACTTTGATGGTTTTTGGTATTACACACGAATCGGCAGACTATCCGGGTTGGCTGCTGATCATCGGCGCGGTGTCGATGCCGATCGTGTGCTACCTCTCCGCCTGGCGGAAGCCGTTGCGTCAACTCTTCTTCGTGCCTGTGCTGAGCCTGACCGGGGGTTGTGTGTGGTTTACGGTGATTGTGTTTAATCATCTCACCAGAAACGGGGTGCTGTGATGAAGATCGGATTGATCGCGATGAGTGGTGTGCGTGCCTGTGATCCCGAGTTGCTGCGTCTGGGGCTGACCCTGCCCGGGTTTGTCGAACGCAGCAAGACAATCGCTTCATTGCCGAGTTTGGGGCTGCTGACGCTTGCCGGGATGACGCCCGACCGACACGAAGTGGTTTATCTGGACGTGCAGGAGATCGACGACTTGCATGTGGACTGGGCCGATTTCGATCTGGTTGCGATATCGACGTTCACCGCGCAGGCCCCCGAAGCCTACGAGTTAGCTGACCGGTGCAGGTCTTCTGGTACTAAGGTCGTGATGGGTGGCCTGCACGTCACTTGTCTCCCCCATGAAGCACTGGAACACTGCGACGTGGTAATGGTCGGCGAGGGGGAGCTGTGTTGGCCCTATATCCTTAACGATGCGGAGCTCGGCGCGTTGCAAAACATCTACCGAAGCAAGCCCCATGAGTTCGACCTGGCAGACGCGCCGATGCCCGCCTATCACCTGCTGGACATGGATAAGTACAACAGGATAACCGTCCAGACCTCGCGCGGCTGCCCATGGAAGTGTGAGTTCTGCGCCAGCTCGATCCTGTTGACACCGAAGTACAAGCAGAAGCCGATCGACAAGGTGCTAGCCGAGATCGACCGGGTCTGTGAGCTCTGGCCACGCCCCTTTATCGAGTTCGCGGATGACAACAGTTTTGTGGATCGGCGGTACTGGAAACGGCTGCTGCCGTGTCTAGCTCAACGCAAAATCAAGTGGTTCACCGAGACCGACATCAGTGTCGGCGAAGACGATGAGTTACTTACCTTGATGCGTCAGGCTGGCTGTGCCGAAGTTCTGATCGGACTTGAAAGCCCGGGGCCTGAGGGGATGAAGGGCCTGGAACTAAAGACCGACTGGAAACACAAAAAACGTGGCGATTACCTCCGCCTGGTCCACAACATCCAGGCACACGGCATACGAGTGAACGGCTGCTTCGTCCTCGGGCTCGACGGCCAGACCACCGATATCTTCGACCGCGTCTATGACTTCGCCAAAGAACTGGAACTCTACGACGTGCAGGTCACGCTCCAGACTCCGTTCCCGGGTACGCCGTTGTATGAACGCCTCCGACGGACCGGCAGGCTGCTGGAAGAGAAGGCTTGGCACAAGTGCACGCTGTTTGATCTCATCTTCGAGCCGACCGACATGACCGCCGACGAATTGGTCACCGGTTTCCATAATCTGGTGGTCCGGCTTTACAGCGACGAAGCCACCGCCTGGCGACGCGAGCTTTTCAAGGAGAAGTACCGCAGGGCGACGAACGGCCGCCCGCATGTTATAAAAGAGTCTGCATAACAACTCGGGCGGATAGGAGGCTCTCCCATGGCCAAACAATCCTCGGTCCGTACGCTCTTTGTCCTTGCGGGTCTCTACGACGGCGTACTCGGCTTGGCGTTTCTCTTCTTCGCGCCGAAGGTTTTCGACGCGTTTAACGTCACCCCGCCGAACCATTATGGATATGTCCACTTCCCCGCGATGCTGCTGATCGTCTTTGCGCTGTTGTTCTTCGCTATCGCGCAAGCCCCCAGGCACAACCGCAACCTCATCCCC
>JAJDCW010000325.1 GCA_029260635.1 Phycisphaeraceae bacterium
TCAGATCGGGGAGTTTGATTTCGGCCTTGTCGTACCGGACGATGCGACGGTCGTCCCAGACGCGTCCTTCGGTGCCCGTGAACTGTGAATCGACACGGTTCCAGCAGCCGTCGATCTGTCGACACATGGAGTGGATCGAGCAGCCTTCGCCGTAGTCGAACTCGACGCTGAAGTTGTCGTATTGGTTACCGGTCACGCGTCGTTGCCTGCTGCCGAAGCCGACGGCCGAGACGGGTGGCCTGCCGATGAACCAATTTGCCAGATCGATCTGGTGGACGTGCTGCTCGACGATGTGATCGCCGGACATCTGAAGGAAGCTGACCCAGTTGCGCACGAGGTAGTCGGCGTTGGTGTCGCTGTCCTGTTTCTGCTTGTACCACAGGCGGTTCTGGCACCAGTAGATCTGCCCACCGAGTACCGTACCGATCGCGCCCTCGGCCAGAGCCTGTGCATGTCTGCGGTATTTCAGTTGATGTCTGCGCTGCGTGCCGGCGACGATGTTCAGGTTTTTCTCTGTCGCCAGGTCGCCCAGTTCCATCACGCGCCGGCAGCCCGGCGGGTCAACTGCGACGGGTTTTTCCATGAAGACGTGCTTGTCGGCCTCGATCGCGGCGTCCAGGTGGACGGGCCGGAAGTTTGGCGGTGTGGCGAGGATCACAATGTCCGCGTCGCTTTGCATGACCTGCTTGTAGCCGGTTGGGCCGACGAAGCGTTGCTCGGCCGGGACGCCGTGCTCCTCACCTGTTTGTTTCACCCGGTCGGCAAAGTAATCACAGGCGGCGACGCACCTGCCCTGGATACCCAGGCGTTTGACCGCTTCCATCGCGTTGGCCAATGCACCTCGGCCCCGTCCGCCGCAACCGACCAGGCCGAATTTCAAGACCGCATCCCCCTGCGCGTAAACAGATGACCCCAGCCAGGCGGGTACCGCGGACAACGCCGCCACCGCCGCGGAGCTTTGCAGGAATGTCCTGCGTGTGATCTCAGATCCCGTGATGCTGTTCGGATGCTTGGCGGAGGATTTAGGGTCCATGTTCGGCTCCTGCGGTACGGGTTTGGTTTTTTTACTACGGATTGCCTTCGCTAGTCGGGGATACGTCACAGGCGACGCGGAACCCGACCCACCGCGCATTAACATACCACCATTGGCTCTTAGGTTCATTGGGGTAATCACGGTTCCAAGCTCCGATGTCTTCGGTCGCACGACCAACACCCAACTCGGCTAGAGGCGACTCGAAGTGCCCGCCACGCACAACGTGTTCATCGCCGGTGCCGGCCACCCATTCGGCGACGTTCCCGGCCATGTCGTAGATGCCCAGCGTGTTGGGCTCACGGCTGGCGATCTTCGTGGTCGCCCAGTCGCCCAGGCCATCGTCCCATGAGTTGTCCTGATAAGTCGCTATCGCGTCCGCTTCGGCGGGGGAAACGGGCGCTGCGACAGGGTTACCTTGTGCGTAGGCATACGCCCATTCGGCCTCGGTAAGCAGGCGGTAGTGCTTTCCCGTCTGTTCGCTGAGCCATCGGCAGTAGAGTTCTGCCGACATGCGTGACATCCCAAGCGCCGGTCGGCGGTACATGCCGAAGTTGCGGTCGACCGAGCCGTAGGGCGAGCTTGGCCGCAGTTTCAGAGCCCGCTCCTCGCCCACGAGCGCTTCTTCCGCCAGGTCAGCGCCCTGGACCCAGGGCATGAACTCGTCCCAGGTCACCTCGTGCTTGCCGACATAAAACGGCACGACACCTGATCCCGTAGCGGTCGGCACCAGCACCATCTCGAACTGCACCTGTGTGGCGGGGATGGTCTGCGTGTACGTCGCGGGCAGGTCCTGTACGGCGACGACCGGGTTCGGTCCGGGCTGGTTCCCTTTCTGGCTTGGTTCGCCCACCGCCTTGGAGTCAATGCCATTATCCCAAGAGGCTTTGACATCCAATTTGATCGCGACGTTGTCGGCGATGTCTTGATCTGTCAGCAGGCCAAACCCGCCGGTCGATTTGAAGGTGACATCATAGGCCCGCCGGTCCAGGCTAAACGCGCTGGTGATATTGAGTGTGTCATCGGCCAATTCGATATATGCGGGGAACTCGATGTGCTTGGTGATGCCGTTCAGCTCGAACTCGCCGGCGATCTTCCCGGCTGGTTCGGTGTCGCCTGATTCGATATACACGCCTTCGAACGTCGCCCAGGGGTGGTCTTGCGGCCTAAAGAAACCTTGTGTCAGGAGCGCCTCGGTCAGTTGTTCGTGTTCCGACCAGAGCGAATCGATACGAACTTTTACGAAAAACGATCTTGGTTTTTGTGTTTTCGGGTCAAACCTGGCCGTGCCCTGGATCATGCTTCCGAACCGGTCGCTCCACCCGCCGCGAACCAGCAATGTTTTTCCCGCAACCGTTTTGGCACAGGAAAAGCCGATCGTCGTGTTCTTCGAAGAAAGTGTGGCTTCGATATCACCGTCCCCCCGCGTGATTGGGTCAAATGCGGATTGAGAATCAGACACAACGGCGGACGATAAGCCCTCGGCCTCGTCGTGATCGCTGGGTATCAAGGCGTAGCCCAAGGCGAGCACAACCAACACTACAACAAGAATAGCGACCGGTTTTCTAATCATCATTTATAGTGTGAAGGGTTGTATTAAGGGGTTGCCTCTGCATATGCCGGTGTTTAGGATGCAGGGATGAAGGCCCGTTCTTCAAAGCCGTATATTTGCTACGCGATCCTAGTGATGGCGGTATTCACCGTCAACGCCGTAGCACAGGGGCAAGATGCCCAGGCATTAAGGTTTGTCGAAGTAACCCAGTCGCACATGGGGATGCCTGTGTGCCTGAGGGTGTATGCATCTGATATAGATGCGGGTCGGCGTGCTTGCCGTGCGGCATTTGATCGTATCGCGGAGCTAAATCAGGTACTGTCGGACTATGAGCCTGAATCTGAACTCACGCAACTTGTGCAAGCGGCGGGCACGGGGCCGGTGGTGGTTTCCGAAGAGTTATTCACGGTGTTAATCGCTTCTTTGAACCTTGCCGGTCAAACCGACGGCTTGCTCGATCCGACCGCAGCGCCTGTTATCCGGTTGTGGCGGCTTGCTCGTAGAGAAGGCAAGCTGCCCGACCCCGTCGCAATCAAGCGGGGTATGGAACATACCGGTTATGACAGGCTCATACTCGATGCGGTCGCCAAAACCGCCGAGCTGTCAAGCCCCGGCATGCAGCTGGACCTGGGGGCGATCGCCAAGGGGTATGTCGGCGACGAGGCGCTTAAAGTACTGCGTGCTCACGGCATCACACGCGCGATGTTCGAGGCGGGCGGTGATATGGTCTTCGGCGATCCACCGCCGGGCGAGAACGGCTGGCTCGTTCAGCCCGGGATCGAAGGGTTGCCGGGACTGCGTCTGGCGAATGCCGCCGCCGCGATCTCCGGGGACACGGTCCAGTTCACAGTCATCGATGGCAGTCGCTACGGTCACATTATCGACGCACGCAACGGTCGGCCCGTGCGGACGCGCCAGGCCTGTCTCGTTACGGCGGCC
>JAJDCW010000326.1 GCA_029260635.1 Phycisphaeraceae bacterium
GGTCCGGCTTACCGGGCAATTGATACGCGGTCGAGAAGGCGATCACATAATCCCCCGAGCCGTTGGACAGATATGAGCCGGTCCGTCCCAGGCCCAGCAGCGCGCGTCTGGCCAACCGCTCCAGTTGACGTGAGGACAGCGGCGCAACGGTCGCGACGACGATCATGCACGAGCCGTCGTCCAGTCCATCGGCGGCGTACTCGCTGAATGCGTATTTCCCGAGTTCCCGCCCGACCGGTGCCCCGTTGATGGTCAGCACGCCCCCGAAATTGGATTGGACAAGGACCCCGACCGTGTACCCCCGGGAGTCGCTGCGGGGATCAGCAGGTGTCTGCCGTGACGCGGTCCCGATGCCACCCTTGAAGCCGAAGCAGGACGTCCCCGTCCCGGCACCGACGCTCCCCTCAGCCACGGGCCCGGCCTCGGCGTTTGCCAGGGCGGCAAGCACGTCCCGCGGTGTGACACGCAGGCCACGGATATCATTCAGGTACCCGTCGTTGGTTTCACCCACGAGTGCATTGACCGAACGTACGTGTTCGTTTCCCGGCTGCTCAAGCGTGTGCCGGACCAACCCCTCGACGCCCGCGGACACACCGAGTGTATTGGTCAGCACGATCGGTGTTTCGATCGTGCCCAGTTCTTTGACCTGTGTCGAGCCGGCCAGTTTCCCGTAGCCGTTGCCGACACAGACCGCGCCCGGCACCTTCGCCTGATACAGGTTCCCCGCGTGTGGCAGGATGACAGTTACGCCCGTGCGGACGGAGTCACCCTCCCAGATCGTTTCGTGGCCCACTCGGACGCCCTTGACATCGGTAATCGCGTTCAACTCGCCGGTCGGCAGGATGCCCACCTGGATGCCAAGATCGCTTGCTCGCCGCCTGTCGGCATCGTCATGATGGGCGGGCGGTGTGGTCAAGGCGTCTCCATATAGTGGCGTCGTGTAAAGTACCAGGAGGCAGAAGTAGCACACGGATTTCAGATGCAATGTGAGACATCCTATCATCGTATTATTGGCTTCACATGCCGCGATCAACACGACATTTCCAGCCGGTATTATTCAGGTCTAATTATACTATCCGGTTCTACTTTTTTTCCAAATCTGCGTCATCGGTACAATCTGCGGATACACCCCCTTCCTCGCCGCGAATATCTCTGCGCCCTCCGCGCCTCTTCGGTTAGATCACTTTCTTCTCTGTGCCTCTGCGTCTCTGTGGTTAATTCTTCCCCCGTCTTCTTCGCGCCTTCACGGTTTAACCCGCTTTACGTCCAATGGAAATCTGTCTTCGATTTACTTAGGTTGTCTTGTCCAATTCAGCGGGTCCTGCTGATAAAAGAGCTTGAACTGTTCGTACAACTCGGGGTGCCGGCGGTTCAGCTGGCGGGGCTGTTCGAAGAACATCTCCGTGACCACCGCGAAGAACTCGGCCGGGTTGGTCGCGCCGTACTTGTCGATATACGTCTTTCGGTGCCTTTCCATGTCCTCTCGCAGCTCGTCGTATTCCCTTTGCAGCACCCGCGCCCAAGGCGTGAACATCGCCGGGCGTGACAGAGCCGGGGCGCCATCGGTATCTCCGTACTCGCTGTCCAGCTGGTGGGCGAACTCGTGCAGGGCCACGTTCTTCCCGTCCCGGGGGTCCACCGCGCCGCGCCGAACATCGTCCCACGACAGCACCACCGGCCCGCGGTGCCAGGACTCGCCGAGCCTTGTCTGCTTCACCTCGGTCACAATCCCGCCACCGATATCCTTGGGCACAACCGAAAAATACTGACTCGGATAAACCAGGATCGTTTTTAGCTGCGGGTAGTAATCCGTCTCCCGGTTCAACAGCAACAAACACGCCTGCGACGCGATCGTCACCCGGACCTCGTCGGTCATCTCAAACCCGCCACAGCCCTCGAACTGTTTCTCATGAACAAAGACCTGAATATGACCGCGAAGTTCAGCCTTGGCTTTTTCCGTGAGCCGTTCGTAGATGGGCATGTTCTGCTTGAGGATATCGATCCACGCATCGGCGAATGGCTGTTTGCGTATCCGCGCGCGTCGTCGTCTTGTGAATCCAAACATCCAGGGCACCTCGTCTGAATCATCGCCTTGACCATTATTCTGACTAACCAGAGCAGGCCTAACTATAACAAGCAATAGAAAAGGCCCACGTCTTATGGACATGGGCCTGGAGGGTTCAATTTGTTGTGCGACTGACTTACCGCCGTGGTCGGGGCTTGTTGCCCGCGTCAAGGAAGTACTTGCGGGCCTCGCCCGCCAGGTAGAAGCTGCCGCAGATGATGATCAGGTCGTCCCGGCTGACCGCGCTTGCGGCGAGCTTCAGGGCGTCCTTGAACTTCGGCGCCACCTGCACCATCTTGCCGGAGATATCCTTGAACTGCTTCTGCAAATCTTCCGGCTCAACGGCACGCGGGTTGTTCTTCGCGCGGGTGAAAATGATCTTGTCGGCGCCCAGCGAGATCTCCTTAAGCATCCCGTCGACGTCTTTGTCCTGCCCGCAGCCGAAGATCATCACAAGCGAATCGTAGGTGATGTGGGCACCCAGCGAACGGATCAACGCCTTGATCGAGTGCGCATTATGAGCGCCGTCGAGGATGACGCGGGGCTGCTTCCAGACCTGCTCCATCCGCCCGGCCAGTTCGGTCTCGGCCAGGCCGGTGATGACTTTTTCTTCCGGGAGGTTGAACCCGTGTGCACGCAGCTTGTCGAGCATCGCCAACGCCAGCCCGCAGTTGTGCGCCTGGTGCTCGCCACGCAGCGGCACCGGCAGGTGCTCGAACCGGCTGGTCGGCGTCGTCAGGCAGACACGCGTGTGTGGGCCAAGCTCACGGTTGGCCTCGAAGCGGTACGAGAAGTCGATCTGGTCACCGGTCGTTTCAAGCGGCGCGCCGACCGCGTCGGCACAGGACTGGAGGACCTCTTTGACCTCCGGCTCCTGGATCACGCTCAACGCGGGGACGTCCTTCTTGAAGATGCCCGCCTTCTCACGCGCGATCGACGGCAGGTCGTCGCCGAGGATGTTCATGTGGTCCAGGCTGATATGCGAGATGCCGGTGACTAACGGCTCGACGACGGTCGTGCAGTCAAGCCGACCACCCAGCCCGGTCTCGAGGATCGCGATGTCGACCGCCTGGTCGGCGAAGTAGCGCAGCGCCGACGCGGTCATGATCTCGAAGAACGTCGGCGGGGTCGCGCCGACCACGGACTCCTTCGAGGCGATGAGTTTGAAGATCTCCGCGACGTCGTTGTAGCTGACCATCTGCCCGTCGATCGTGATCCGCTCGCGCAGGTCGATCAGGTGCGGGCTGGTGTAGACGCCCACGGTGTAGCCGCAGGACTTGAGCATGCTCGCGAGCATGGCGCAGGTCGAGCCCTTGCCCTTGGTCCCGGCGACCTGGACGGTCTTGAGTTGCTGATGCGGGTTGCCCAAAGCATCCAGCAGTTTCCGCATCCGGCTGAGGTTGAAGGTGCGTTCGTCGTAGCGGACCATCCGCATCCGCTCGTGATCGACGTGCTCATAGAGCCAACGCAGAGCGGTGGTGTAGTTGGTGATCTTGACGCTCGAGGCGGACGAAGCGGCAGGTTTCGCCGACGACTTGGAAGACGTCTTGCGTTTACCCTTTGTTTTGCCAGCAGTTGTCTTTTTCGAGCCCCGGGATTTTTTCGCGTTGCTACGCGTTGGGGTAGGCATGATGACCTGATTCTAACAGAAACGGGTCTCAAGGTCAATATGTAAGACTTAACTATGTTATAGAAAAAGACTTAGGAGATTTTCTGGATTTTCTCAGAAAACACATAATTATATAATTCTTGACGGCTTGTTCAATCAGGTCATCCCAGGCGTTCCTGGCCGTTCATGTAAGGCCTTAGCGCGGCGGGAACGGTAATCGTGCCATCCTCGTTCTGATACATCTCCAGGATCGCGACCAAGATGCGGGGGCTGGCGGCGACGGTGTTGTTCAGGCTGTGGCAGATGACCGGCTTCCTGGTTTCCGGGTCGCGGTAGCGCATGTTCAGGCGTCGGCACTGGTAGTCGTAGAGCCGGCTGGCGGAGTGGGTTTCGCCGTATTCGCCTGTCGGGTTGCTATCCGCATCCTCGGGGCCACGGCCGGGCATCCAGGCCTCGACGTCGATCATGTCCGCGTTCTTTGTGCCCAGGTCGCCGGTGCAGCACTGAAGCAGGCGGTAGGGCAGTTCCAGTTTTTGTAAGAGCGTTTCGACGAACCCGAGCATCTTCTTGTGCCAGTCGCGGGAGGTCTGTTCGTCGGCCTTGCAGATCACGACCTGCTCGACCTTGTCGAACTGATGGACCCGGTAGAGCCCGGCGGTGTCTTTGCCGGCGGCCCCGGCCTCGCGGCGGAAGCAGGTGCTGACCGTGGTATAGCAACGCGGAAGGCTGTCGGCGTCGAGGATCTCGCCCTGGTGAAAGCCCATCAGCCCGACCTCGCCGGTGCCTGTTAAGTAGAGGTCGTACCCGCCGCCGCGGTCGGTTTCCTTGATCTCGTAAGCCTGTTCCTTGCCGTCCGGGAAGAAGCCCGTGCCGACCATGCACTCGTCGCGGACGACGACGGGGACGCTCAGGGGGGTGAACCCGTTTTCGTTGGTCATGAAGTCGAACGCGAAGCGGAGGACCGCCTGATGCAGCCGCATGCCGTCGCCGGTCATGACGTAGCTTCGGCTGCCCGCCATCTTCACACCGCGCTCGAAGTCGAACAGGCCCAACGCCTGGCCCAGCTGGATGTGGGTCTTGGGCGCGAAGCCCTTGTTGTCCTTGAACGACTTGGCCGGGTCGAACCAGTTGGGGTGCCAGGTGCTTAGCTGGACGTTGTCCTCGGCGCTCTTGCCGACGGGCACATCCGTGTCGGCCGGCTGGGGGATGCTTAGCCAGAGCTTGTCGCGTTGGGTTTCCAGCTCGGCGAGCTTGCCGGTCAGCGAAGCCTCTTCTTCCTTGAGTGAATCGGGCTTCCCTTTAAGGTCCTGCATCTGTTGTTGCAGGGCCTGCTTCTGGTCGGCGTCCGCTTTCTTCATCTGCCCGGCGAGCTTGCCGATCTCTTTGCCGATCTGGTTTTTCTCAGCGGTGATCTGCTCGCGGCGGGTGATCAGGGGGCGCAGCTCGGCGTTGGCGGCCAGCAGCTGATCCAGCAGCTCGGCGGGGTAGCCCTTGTTCACCATGCCGGCGCGGTATTTGTCGGGGTTGGCTCGCAGGTCTTTCAGGTCGATCATGGCGTATCACGTCGTTTGTTATCGGTCGGTCGTCGGCTCGGCCACACGTCGTGGCGGGGGCTCATGGTAATCCCAAAGCCGGGGATGTCGAACCGGGGGGCGTTTCGTGCGTCAGATTACGCAGGGCGTGGCCCCCGGGCCGGTCGGCGGGTGGCTTGTATCTACTTGTCGGACGTAGGTAGTAGTACGGACATCGGGGCCGGGCTGCCGATAGTCAAGGGGATGGGCGGCGGCGTAGTTCCTGCGAAACACCGGGATTTCAGGGGTTGATGCCGCCTATGATTATCGGGCATACGGCGTTTATCGCCTGCGGTACAATCTTAAATAACCTGCTGACAATAGATCGGGCACCTCATGCGTATGACTGAACCACCTTGCTCAAGCAACACACGGGTCACGCCACATAATCACGGGGTCATGAATATCCTGGCGATCGGTGCCCTGCTGGTCGGTCTTGCGTTGCCTGTTTTGTCGTGGGCGCAGTCCGGCTCGTCCTCGCCGATCACCGAGGCGTGGAGTCGGCTTACCTCGGACAGCCTGGGGTTGGCGGAGCGTGCGGCGGCGGCGAGCGAGCTGCTTGAGATGCGTGACCGTGAGGCGACCGGCGCGTTGACCTTGGCGTTGACCACCCAGCAGAGCCGGGTCGGTTGGCGTGCGGTGATCCAGGCGGTCGCGACCTTCCCGGACGACCCGCCGAAAGAACTGGCGCAGCCGTTGATCGGTCTGTTGGGGCAGGTCGATGCGGGCCTGGCGCAGGACCTGGCCGCGGCGCTTGGGCGCTTCGATGATTCGGAAGTCATCAAGCAGCTGGGCAAGATCGCACGCGACCGGGACGAGCCCGATGCGCGACGTGTCGGCGCGATCCTGACACTTGGACACGACCGCACGACACAGACCGCGGGCACCCTGATGGACCTGTCGGACCCCGACCAGCCGGAGCTGGTCCAGCAGGCGTCGTTTACAGCACTGGGCATCCTCACCGCGCTGGACCACTTCGACGCCGACCGTCAGGCCTGGGATTCCTGGTGGGAACAGAACAAGGGTTTGTGGGCCAAGGAGTGGACGCAGCACCTGCTGGAAAACTTTGAGCGCCGTGAATCGCGCCGCCGCGCGTTGGACCATCAACTCGAAGACAAGCTGCTGGAATCGCAGCGTGCGTTGTACAAAGCGAACACGCCCCAGGGTCGGCCCGGCGTATTGGTGTACATGCTGCGCGACCCGCTGACGCCGATCCGTCAGCTGGGGATGGATCTGGCCGGTCAGCGTCTGCTGGACGACCTGCCGTTTGATGAGCCGCTGCGTGAAGCGTTGCGTGGCCGGCTGACGGATAACGTCCCGTCGATCCGTGCCCGTGCGGCGGAGCACCTGCGCGACCTGTCGGATGAGCCGGCCGCGGTGCTGGTGTCCGAACAACTCGGCGAGGAGCGAGAGCAGGTCGCGTCGGTCCTCAGTGCGTATCTGCAGATGATGACCCGCCTGCCGCAGACGCTGGCGGTGGACCCGGCGATCGATCTGCTGAATGATGAGGCCCTGCGTGAAGACGCCGCGGCGTCACTGGCGTCGGCGTTTGACGCCGGGCTGATGAAGAAGTCGCAGGTCAACCGGGCCGCGAAGCTTGCGAGGCGGAACGTGGAAGACGAACAGCCGCCGCACCCGTCGGTCATCACGCTGATGGGCAAGGTCGGGAACAAGGACGACTGGAAACGGATCGCGTTGTGGGTCGATCATCCCAACACGGCCATCAAGCAGGCGTCGGCGCAGGCGTGGGCCTACTCGGATCGGCCATTGGACTTCCTGGCCGACCGCGTCACCGTGGCCGAGGTCCAGCCGATCCTGATCGCCGCCGCGACCCTCCGCGGCGACCAGGCGTACACCCTGAACATCCTCACCACCAACCGCCCGCAGCGCGACCGAAACCTCGAGCCCTGGCGGCAGGCGTTGATCGCGATGTCGTCGCGCGTCCCCGCCGACGCGGTGCTGGATACGGCCCGGCACCTGTCGAACATCGGCGAGTCGGCGACGCTGCAGCTCGCCGTCTTGTCCGCGGCGATCGATCGACCGGAAGACAAGGCACTCGGGCAGGCCGAGCGTTTGGAACTGTTGTTGAAGCGCGGCGAGACGCGACTCGATGCGGGTGACGCGTCGTCTGCCCTGGCCGACTTCCAGTCCGTGGCGACGCTGGCGGCCATGCTTTCGGATTCACAGATCGACCGACTCGGCCGGGGCATGATCAACGCGAGCCTGAGTGTCGGCCAGATCGATACCGCCTTCAGTGTGGCCCGTGAGCTGTTCGGTTCCACGCCGGGCCGCGGCATCTCCCCGACCGACGACCGGATCGTCGGGCAGTTCATCAATACCGCCCACCGTTTCCAAAGCGAGGGCCGCAAGGTCGAGGTCGCCACGATCTGCCGGGAGCTGCGCGAGTTGCTCAAGCCCGCGATCAAGCCCGAGGTCGGCGGCCAGTTGGCCACACTCGAGGCCTGGGTCGACGGCGCACCGCCGATGTCAGACGGAGACCAATCCCGGGGGGGTAATGGCTCGGATACCATCACGGAATGAGTCATTAACACCCCGGGTAGATCACAACACCTGCTGCTTCATCGTTGCGGGCTTACCGCCCGCCCGCCATCTGTAAGGTGTCTGCTATCAGAAGTCGTAATAATTAAACCGGGCTTCCACGAGGATGTTGGCGGCTACCAGTCTTCGATCGGCGTGGCGTCGGACATCCAGCTCCACTCCACCTCGGTCATGAACCAGGTGTAGGCCTCGAGGTCGGGCACGCCCAGGTTGACGAACGCCTTCACTTCTTCAAACACCGTGTCCGCGTTCTTAGGCGTGGGCTCTTTGAGCAGCGTGTGCATGTGCTTGACCAGGTCGGCGGGCTTGTCATCGGCGGCCTCTAACGCGTGCATCAGCCACTTGTGGAACGGGTACAGCGTCCGGTTGTGGGCCAGGATCAGCCGCCCGGCGTACACCGACAACTGCGAGGCGGCGCGGGTGATCGTGTACGGGTTGTTGTGTCGGGTCGCCTCGTTCATCAGCCACCGTCCCATGAACATCATGCAGTAAAACGAACGCATTCGCTTGTCTCGCTGGGTCTCGGGGTAGATGGGGATCTGTTTGATGAGTTCTTCGAGTTCCGGGATATGCGAGTACGCCAGGAACGCGCCGTTGAACGCGGCCCGCGACGGCTCGTTGCCGCTTTGCGCGAGCTTCTCGAGGAACGATACGCTGATGATCTTCCCATCGACGTACCCGCCCTCGTAGTCGCTGAGGTCCGTGCGGTTGATGAAGAGGTCGCCCGGGGTCGTAGACTTGCGCCGCCGATCAAACTCGGCCTCGGTCGTGACGATCAAAAAATCCACATCCGAGTCCGGCCTCGCCCAACCCTTCGCGACCGATCCCCCGATGATCAACGCGGGGTAGTTCGGGTCGTCACGGTAGGCGTCCGCGAGGCGGTCGATGGTTTTTTTGTGGTGGGGTTGGAATTGCATGACGTCAGTATAACGGGCGGGTGTTTGTGACTACACAATATTGTGTAATGCAAGCGTATTGAAACCCAGTTTCATTTCAATCCTTATTGAGTTTCTAATTTAGTCCGGTGGGTTTCACAGCGTTCGACCCACCCTACTTGCGGAATATTCATTCACTGCTACTAGCTGGTCTTACTAGTTTCACTACTTTTGGGTTCTGGCAATCCATAAACCAGCGGGCTCTTGCAAATAGTCCTGTCTTCGCAGTTCTATCAAACACGTTTGGTTGTTGGTCGGAGTTGAGCAGAACTTCATCTGTTGCGATAGCGTCCATGTGATTGTTATCGATTGTGTCCCAGTTTGCTTCGACCTCGTCTTTGAAGCATATGGAATACGCATTGCCTGAGTGAGAAATCATCCAGTTACCATTATCCATGCCGAGAGGATCGAAATCAGGATGTTGGAAAAAGAGTGCGTGAAGAGTCGCCAAGGCTTCTTGCTCTGGTTGTTCTGACTCTTTACTTACGGGCACGCAGGTTCCGTGTTCAAACACGGCAAATGCGATTTT
>JAJDCW010000327.1 GCA_029260635.1 Phycisphaeraceae bacterium
TTGGTATCAGGTTGTCAAGTAATCTTCAACTACGTGTGGTCTTCTAAGGCCGTTTCAATGTATATTGAATGGTCGGTTCGCTTAGAGCATTGGGTACATTTCACTTTCAAGGGGCACGCCATGCACAAACTGATCGGATCACTCGTCGTCAGTGCTGTCTTCGCTGCCAGTGTTCACGGCGCGGATTCTGACGCTCCGGACTTCTCGTCGATGGATCAGGCCACGCTGGCCTATCTGGCCGAGCAGCAGCACGAAAAAATCGAGATGCTGAAGGCGGAGATCGAAGATCTCAAGGCCCAGATCGCGGGCGGCCACGGCGGCTCAGAGGCGGTCGTTGTGGGTGATATCACATCGGTCACGGACGGTTCGTGGGTCGTGACAATCAGTTCGGTCGCGGAGACAGATGTGTCTTTGTTTAAGCAGCAGATCGAAGATTACCGCCTCGAACTCAACGGCAGGATCATCCCCGGGGCTTACAACCGTGCGGGATCACAGTCCGACGGCATCGAGGATCGGCTACGCCAGGCGGAGCAGGATGTAAACCGGTTGGCGACGCGGGGCAAATACAAGAACACCGTCACGAGCAAAGGCAGGACTGTCAGCGGCAGCAGCAATCTTGACGGCTATACCGACAAAGAGATGAACGCCGCGAAGGCTGCGGTGCGCAGGCTCCAGGGTGAAAAACGCGGCGTTGATCGGAAAATACTAGAACTCGAACGTCGGATCGAAGCGGCCCGAAACACAATTACCGCGCAGGGGACCACCGACGACGGCGTGCCGGTCACACTCACCGCCGCCGGTGTGTACGCCCAGATTGGGCGTTCGTTTGAGCAGGGTAAGGCCTACACGGTCACGGGCCGGGGCCAGTTCAACGCAAGCTCGGGTGAGATCACCGTCAAGACGGCTGTAGAGCAGGTAGACGCAAGTACCGAAGCTGGGGAGTAGGCGGGCCGGGACATCGTGTCGGCGGTGGAGGGGGAGTGAGGGTGTGAATCTGCGCAGGGTGCGCAGATTATGCGGGTTATTTATCCCCACGCTACCCACACCCCAAGTTCTTTGCGGGATCGTAATTAAGTCTAAATACGTATTATTATGAAACTTACGGTTGACCTTGCGATTGGATATCGTATAATTAAGTAGCTGCTGGGCAGGAGGCTCGGCATTTGCAGATGGGATGACATGGAGGTCTACCCGACATCTCAACGGAATGAACGGCCCGTACCTATGGTGGGGACGGTCCGATATCTCGGACGGGAGAAGAGGTTCAATAATGGCGTGCTGCGCGACGATAGGTTATAAATGCCATCGCACTGTCAGCACGACCCACGGCGCATCGGGGTGCCCTTGCCATGACTGATAGCACAAACCAACGTACATCCCCTGTCCAACTCCACGTCGACTACAGCGATCGGCCGGTCGTCATCACCCCCGGTGATGAGGATCGCTTTGTCATGAGCATGGAGCGTGCCATCGAGGCGTGCAAGCTAAGCCACAGCCAGAATATCGTGCGTTCAGATATCAAGAAAATGATGGAGTACTGCCGGGATTGGGCGTCATCGCGCCCTGATGTCGAAGCTGTGTACCTTGGGCCACATGACTTTAAAATCACTGTTTTTGTGGTTCCGAAATCAGATCATTTCGATTTTGACCTGGCCGAAGAAGTGGCCAGGCTGTCCCAAAAAATCCGGCAGTCCTACCTCGCTGTGCGTTCCGAGGCGATCGAGGTTCCGGGTGATTCTCTCGAAAGTCTTAGGTGTTTTGTAGACACCGACACGGCGGCCATGATATATGGGAAGACAGCAGAACCACCGCAAAAAGTGGCTGAGTAACCGGGAATTCCTCTCAGAGATTCCATCCAACCGTTGTGACTGGGCCACAACGGTTGCTTTTTATACTGCGCTGCACGCGGTCGAAATCCTGTTTGCCTACGACAAAACATGGAGCCACCAGAGCCACGAGGAGCGCGACGACACCCTGGCCAACAGTCGCTACGAGCCGATCCAAACGTCTTACATGGTGCTCAAGAACGCGTCGCGTGTTGCTCGGTACGGGTGTAAACCCAGCGAAGTGCAGATGTTCTCCGAGACTCACGTGCGTGATATGTTGATCGGAAAATACCTCAAGCAGATTGAGGACTTTGTCTTCGCCGAGGCAGACCCTAACAACCAGCACAACGTCAAACCCATCGAGTGGCCGCCCGCCGCGCAGGCGACCGGTGGATAATTTTTTTGGGATGGGGTCTTGACACGCCGATGATCGGGGCGCACACTGTGCTCAATAACCCAGCGGCGTGTGGTAGCGTCGCGTCGGACTTGATCCGGCAAACACACGTTACACGTTAAACGCGCGCACCGGCCCAATCAGGGGCTCCGCGCTTCGCCCGAGGCTGCTCTGCACCCCCGCGTTTTCATGCGCGGACATTTGCCCCACGGACGGGGTAGATCGGTGCAAGGATGCCTGGAGCCTCGACAAATTCAACAACACCCTCGGTCGATAGCGCCTGCGCGGCGGGCGTGAGGCCCGAGCCGAAACCGGCCAGGGCTAAACGCCACTACGGCATGATCCCGCCGGGATCGGCACTCGTCGAGGCCGACGGCCGGGTCAACCTCGCCAACCCCGACATGCACTGGGCACGCTTCGCACCCAATGGCGGAGCGCTGATCGCGATCCACGTCAAACGCCGGCAGATCGGGCTGTTCGCTCTCTCCGACGGCAGCCCCCGCCCGCCCTGCACCGTCCCGATCCATACCCACAGCCTCAACACGTCCCTGGTCATCGACCGCGAACTCAACCAGATCGGCGTCGACCGCCGCCGCGCCCCCGGCTCCCCCGGTTCCCCCGAATACACCGTCGGCGTCGTCCGCGTGCGCCGCCAGGGCTGCGGCACACGCTACCTGGTCCTGAAATTCCCCGACGCCGCACTCAAGCCAAGGGCACGAAAAAACAAACACACCTCACCCTTAACTTCCGGGGGCACCCCGGACCACGGAGACACATGATGCCACCAACACGACCCTACAACCTGGCCGCGTTCCTGCTGCTCATCTGCTCATTGATCCTGATCACGTCCGTGCCCGGGTGCAGCGACGCGCAGGTCGAGCAGTACCGGCTGATCCGCGCTGAAACACTCGCGGCGCTCGCCGAGGCCAAGGCCCAACTCGCTGTGGCCAACCAGCACATCGCCGAGCTTCAAGCGCAGATCGACGCCGCCGAGGAAGGCCCCGACCGTGACGCCGCGATCGAAGCACGCGACACGATCCAGAAGGTGGTCGACAAGGCCAACGCCGCGATCCCGCAGATGCAGGAGGATGTCACCCAACTCACCGCCGCGATCGACGCGGGGCTGGCGGGCAACACCGCCGAGGCCGTGCGGATCGGCGGGCGCTTCATCGCCGCCAAGGCTCCGCCGCCCTGGAACGTCTACATCCTCGGCGGCTCCACGCTGCTCGGTGCGCTGCTGACCTACCGCCAGAAACGCATCGCGGATGAAGAACGCGAACGCAAAGAACTCGCCCGCCAGGACGCCGAGCACCAGGCGAAACGCGCCAACGAAACACGCCGGGCCGCCGAGTCGGTCATCGAGGCGATCGAGTACCAGAAGGGCGGCGACGACGTCGTGGACTTCTCCGACGACAACACCAGGGTCAGCCTGCGATCGAGCATGTCCACCGAGGCCCGCGAGCTGGTCGAGCATACCCGCCGCAAGCTGCCGCCGCGTGCCGTCAATCTGGAGGCCGCGCCCGCCGAAACGGCCGGATGACAAACTCCTGGACAGGCCCCGGCGGTCCCGCGAGGGGAGCCGCCGGGGTTTTACCGCTAACGCCCGAACCACCCCACCACACCACACTCCGCACGGACGCCCCCGGACACCCCGGACACGACACGATGATCACCACCACCCTGGCACTAAGCGACGGCATGCAGATCGCCTTCTTCATCATCAGCAGCCTCATCACCGTCGCGGCGCTGGCCCTGGGCATCCTCGCCAAGAACATCGCCTCCAGGTACGAACGCCTGCGGGACCAGCTCGAAAAGAAGAACGAGAGCGAGATCGATCAACGCTTCCAGCTGCTGGAGGCCCGGGTCATGGCCAAGGTCGACAAACTCATCGGTGAGATCGAGTCGGCGCAGCGACGCCTGGGCGCGGGCGACCGGCTGTTCAGGCAGATCCAGGACCAGGACCACCAGGACAAGCTCAAGACGCTGCAGGCCATCGAGGCGCTGCACCGCGAAGTCATCCAGAACATGGCGACGAAGTCCGAACTGGGGCGCGTCGAGAAGAAACACGACCGGCTCGCGACCACGGTCGCCGGTATTCAGGGGGCCGCATGAACTACAACGAACGGCAGGCCGCGATGAATAAACGCAACGCACGCATCCGACACCAGATGCTCAAGGCCGTCTACGGCTCGCGCACCAACCGCCACGGCGGCTGGATCACGGGACGCGGCGTCCTGGACGCGCTGGACTGGTGCGGCCCGGACATCCGGCCCGACAACGACGACCACGCCACCGGCCTGCTCTCGGACCTGGTCCTGGGCGGCTACCTGGAAGCCGAAGACAACCGGGAGTTCGATAGCCAGCCGTACACGCTGGACTACGTCACCTACCGCGCGACCGCCCGGGGCAGCGGGTTTATCAACCTCACCGAACCGCCCACCGGCCTGATCGACGACGGCCGGATTTTAAAAACCTAACTCGTTCGGTGCGTGCGCCTTCGCGGCGGGCGTCAAGACAAAACACCGACCACGGATCACCACACGCAAGGCACGGATGCCAGACAACGAAACCCACAACTCGACGCCGTTTTTCGACATCGATCAGGATGTGCTGGCGGTCGCCACGATCCAACGATTGATCGCGCAGAACTACTCATCGTCGGTGATGAAGTTGTCTCGTCCAAAACTCAATGAGCTGGGCCGGCGTCTGCTGCAGCCCGGCCAGGATATCGCGGACGCGGCGGTGGACTGGCTAAACCAGATTGGCCACGACCTGAAGCGTTCGAGCGTCTACCGCTTCGCGCAGCGATTCCGTGAAGTCTCCGAGGTCGTGTCCGCGCAGATGGTGGACGACTACGCCCGATCGCGAGCGGTCAACGCCGATGCGATGGGCGTCACCGAGGGCTACGAGAACCTTGAAAAGCAGCTCGTCTGGATCGCCAACCAGGAAATCATGCGCACGCGTCCGGGCGAGGCCAAGACGGCGCGGCTCGGGGCGTACCTGGACATGGTCAGTGCGGCGCACAAGGGCCGGCTGGACCGCGACAAGCTCCAGCTCGCACGCGACCAGGCCAACGCCCGCGCGGAGAAGCTGCAGGCGGAGGTCGATCGGCTCGAACTCGAAAACGACAAGCGGCGCAGCGAGCTTCAACGCAGCATCGAAGCCGCCAAGAAGGACGTTCAATCCGCCGTTGAAGGCAACGCCGACAAGTCCATGAGCGAGGACCAGGTCATCGCCATCCTCGACCGTGTGATGAAGGGGGAGGCGTCCTGATGACCCAGGCCCCCACGATCATCACCGACCGCAAGACCCGGGGCGGGCGCGTCCTGCTGCCCTGGCAGGAGCGCTGGCGGCAGGACGTGTCACGCATGAAGCTGTGGGAGAAGTCGCGCCGGATCGGTGCGACCTTCACCGAGGCCAACGACGCCGTCTTCACGCGCCTGACCAAACAACGCAAAGCGAACTACTGGTTCAGCTCCGCCGACGAGTCGGCCGCCTACGAGTTCGCCGACTACTGCCGGTTCTGGCTGAAGACGGCCGGCACCGTGGTCGAGATCGTTACCGAAGAGGTCCGCGACGACCTGACCGGCCGCGACGCCCGCGCGTTTGTCGTGCCCGTCAACGGCTACCGCATCACCGCCATGAGCTCCAGCCCGCGCAGGTTCCGGTCCAAGGGCGGCGACGTGTGCCTGGATGAGTACGGGTTCCACGACGACCCGGGCGCGATGTGGGACGCGGCCTACCCGACGATCACCTGGGGCGACTCGATCCGCGTGCTGTCCACGCACAACGGCGAGGGATCGCAGTTCGACCGTTTCGTGCAGCAGGGCAAGCGGCACGCGGAGGGCAACGAACGCAAGGGCGACATGCCGTTCAGGGTCCACCGCATCACGATCGTCGAGGCCGTCGAGCAGGGCCTGGTCGAGAAGATCAACGAGGTCAAAGGCACATCGATGACACGCGAGGAGTTCCTCGCTTCGTGCCGCGCGGGCTGCCGCAACGAGGACGCATGGCTCCAGGAGTACATGGCGATCCCGAGCAAGGACGCGTCGGCATGGCTGACCTACCAGCTCATCGAGATGTGCGAGCACGACGACGCGGGCGACCCCAGCAAGTACACCGACGGCCAGCGCTACATCGGCATGGACATCGGCGAGAACCAGGACCGCACGATCATCCTGACACTCGAACGCGTCGGCGACGTGCTGTGGACCCGCGAGATACTCGTGATGCACGACGAGGATTTATCCGTCAAGCAGGAGGCGCTGCTCACACGCATGCGCCACCCCAAGGTCGTGCGCGCCTGTGTCGATGCGACCGGCCTTGGCACGCAGATCGGCCAGGCGGCGGTGAAGACCGGCAAGGGTGAGGCGATCAAGTTCACGATCGCGTCCAAGGATGAGCTGGCGTCGCCGCTGCGTGGCCGGTTCGAGGACCGAACCATCCGCGTGCCCGGCGACGCGGATACACGCGAGCACCTGCACGCGATCCGCATGACACGCACCGCCAACGGCACACCCCGCTACGACGCCGCCCGCACCGAGGCCGGACACGCCGACAAGTTCTGGGGCCTGGCCCTGGC
>JAJDCW010000328.1 GCA_029260635.1 Phycisphaeraceae bacterium
TTCGATGATCGTAAACGTGTCACCGATGTCGGGTACGAAGCCGTTGATAAGGGAAAGTTCCAGCGTGCCGTCGAGGATGGCGTTGAAGCCGGTCACATCCAGGGAATCGAAATTGCGAGCAGAAAGCCCGCCGATCTCGAACTCGGCGACCCCGGTAAATCCCTGGGCGAAGTCCGCGTTGACCGTGGCGCCGCCCGGGGAGTTGCCGATCTCCATACGGCCGTTATTGATCAGGGGCGCGTCGAGTTCGGCCCCGCTTTCGAAGACAAGGATGGCGAGCTCACCAATTACCAGTGTGCCCGGGCCGGTAAAGGTCGCGTTATTTTCAATCGTGTAGGTGTTATCGAAGATCAGGTGCATCGTTGTGCCGGGGGCGAGCGCTACGACCGCGGTGTCGGTAAACGTACCGCCCGCGCTGAAGCGAACGGCCTCGGTGTTGACATTGATCGCGCCGCCGATCGTCGAATGCCCCAGGAAGTCCACGATCCCGGTGGTGGCGATAGTGCCGGTCTGGCCCTGGATCATGGCGCCGGTGCCGCCGATCCCGACGATCCCGAAGGGCACGGTATGGTCGATCGTGACCTCACCGTGGGTGGTCCAGGTGCCGTTGTTGATCAACCCGCCGTCGGTGATTGTGACGTCGCCTTGTTCTTCGAGCGTCCAGGCGTCGCTGAATGTCACCAACCGACCGAAACCGATATCTATGAAGTCAGCCTCCGAACCAAACCCATCGGCATGGGGGCCGTTGAAGACGACATTGCCAAGCGTCGCGTCGATCTCTGTGCGGCCATACTCGCCAGGATCACTATCCAGATCGAATGAGCCGGCGTTGATCGTCAGGACGCCGCCGTCGGGCCGGATGAGGCCGACCCCCTGGAACTGGCCGATCACGGTCAGGGTGCCATGACCCGTGACCAGACTTTGCTGGACAGGCGGCTCGACCGTCATGTCCAGGTCCCCAAGCACGGAAACGACCCCGCCGGCCATATCCAGTTCACCATTCCTGCCTAACCGGATATCGTTTGCGATCAACTGGCTGGTCGGACCGACCACGATGCTGGCGGTGGCGTTTAAGAACCCATCTTCAAGCACCAGTGTCCCGTTGACATTCAGCGTGTGAGACCCGATCGCCAGTGTTGTATTCCTACTGATACTCAGCCCGGCGACGACGTCGTCCGCGTTCATGGTCACCAGGCTGGCATTACGCATGAAGGCCTCGTCGTTCGGGTCGGGCGTGCGGTTGCCGGACCAGTTTCCGTCCACACCCCACACGGCCCCGCCGAGGAACTCACGCCGGGGCACATCCACCTCTGTGAACCCCAGGCTGGTCGCCATCGCGAAGATGTCGAAGTGGCTGGGCCGACGACGCACGTTCGCGGAACCGCACTCGCCGCACATCAGCAGCGTCCCGGGCTTCATGTGCCCCGGGTCCGGCTGGCCGTCCTTGGTATCGATCTCCGCCGCCATGCTGTGGCCGAAGTTGAAGATCGGGTTGATGTCGTAATCGTCGTCGTTGCTCTCCGCCGCGCCGCTGCGAATCCCTAGCGCGTGCCCGACCTCGTGCAGAAGCGTCGACAACATGTCGTACTTCAGGTGCGCCGCCCCCCCGCTGACCGCCGACCCGCGGTATCCGACCTCAAGCGCGTCGGGCGCACCGATCCAATCGATGTAGTCCAGCTTCTGCGAGCCCGAGAGGTCGTCCAGAAGAATCTTCTCCATCTCGAACTCCCCATCGCTGGCCGGGGTCGAGTCGATGTACCAGTCCCGGAACGCACCGCCGTTGCCCTCCCGTGTGTCGATCCGGATATTCCCCTCGGTTACCCGCCCGCCTGACGTGCTCACCGTGTTATACACACCAAGGAAGTTGTCCTGCAGGTCCTCGTACCAGAAGTTCAGCGTCAGCGTATACCCGGGGTCCTCGATCATGTCCTGGTAGTAAACCTCGGCGTAATCCATCAGGTCCGCCAAACCCTGGTTGAAGATGTCGAACCCGGGCGTCTCGTTGTCCCCGTTGTTAAACACCGGCACGATGTTGATCGCGTGGGCCGAGGTGCATACGGTCAACGAAACAAATGCCGCCAGGCAAGACCGGGACCCGAATCTCATCATGCATCTCCGTGTTTAGTATGCCGTATGTGTTGATACCCGACGGGCGATCATAGCCTCACATCAATAAATACCCCACATTAGCGGGGGCCCACGATATCCAAACTACAACTATTGTCCTATATCGCTTTACAGGATCAAGGATTAATGGATCAATTCGAAATACTTCGGCACATTTGCCCGGTTAAACAGTCCCGCGACGCCTGAGGAGCAGCCCTAAAACGCCCCAGATTGCCAGCGCCCCGGGCTCGGGGATCGCGTTGGTTGCCTGGACTCCCGGTGGCGAGCCCGCGTTCCAGTTCCCCAGCACCCCACCGAGGTCCCCGATCCCGACAAACCCGTCGCCATCGAAGTCGCCGGCCGACAGATCGCCGGCGGTAACGTTTTGGTTCCAGTTGCTCAGAATCAGGTTCAGGTCATCGATCCCGACAAAGCCGTCGCCGTCAAGATCGCCCTCAAGCAACAAACTGAATAGCACGTACTCGATCGCCTCGATGTCGCCGTTAGCCAGCACCGCGCCGGGCGTCTGGCCTGTCAGGCTCCCACCATCCGCGCTCTGGTACCGGCCGACCGCCAGGTACACTTCGTCCGGCAGCGAACCGAACCTCTGCACCAGATCGATGATGCCTTCCAGCACGCCGCCGTTCGAACCCGTCGCCGCCTCGGCAAAACCGGTCACATCAAACCAGCCCTCGTAGTCATTATCGTTTTCATCCGCCAGGTAGGCGTCCCACTGCGCGACGTCACCGGCCTTGTCCCAGTTCGCGTTCGTCAAAGCGCCCGGTGATAAAGCCAGGTAGATAAAGACGTCCTCACCCTCCCCCGCGTCGTCCGTCGCGACATACAACACGTCCCCGTCCATCGCCGCGTACAACGCCTGGCCAGAGTCCGTCGCGATCTGCTCCGCCCCGGCGTCCAGCGCACCATCCATCACAAACACAGGCGGCTCGGCTCCGGTCATATCGAAGTGCCAGTCCGCGCCGTTGTTGTTATCCCACACACCCTCGCCGTCGTTGAACACGATATCTAATTGCGACGCCGTCGAGATCGTCGGCACGGTCAGAGACCACGTCTCCTCGACCGCGTCCCAACCCATCGCCAGGTCCTGCATCACCGTCGTCCACCCATCAAACCCGTAATGCAGGAACACCTGTGCCGTCCCGTTCAAAGGCCCACCCGCCGGATCGTAGGTAACCGTCACCGACTCACCCGCGATCGCAGGGTCCGGCCCGATCATCACCGCGTCGCCGCCCGGATTCGTTGCCGACGACCCGACAAACACGTGCTGGATGTCTGTCTTTGCGATGTTGCCCAACCCGTCTACCGCCTCGACGTAATAATCTACTAAGACGTCTTCCAGCCCGGTGATCACCCCGCCGAACCGCTCAGCCCGATACGTCGGCGAAAGGATGTTCCCCGGCGGCGCAACATCGCTGGAACTCATCGGCACGCTGATCCAATTCCCCACCTCCGCCCCGCCGGCATACGTCTCGTTCTCGATCGAACTCAACGGGTTTTCGCCGTCCGCATCCACCCGGTACTTCAGAACCACGTCCGTCAACCCGCTGACGTCATACGCATACGTCCACACCTCAAAGTCGCTCGGCTCAACGCCCGGCCCCCACTCGTCGCCCCCGGGGTTATAAGATTCACGCTGCGGCACGAACACGCTCGGCGGCGTCGTCTCCTGTCCGAAATACGCGTTGATCACCTGGTCCGCCTGCGCTACCGCCAGGTTGCTGCCCAGCGTCACGTTCGAGTCCCAGACCTCGGTCCCGTCCCAGTACCAGTAGTCGCTACTCTCGGCCGCCATCAGAAACCGCCACGCACGCTCCGTCGGCGTCCCGGTCGCGTTGATGATGTTGTCGAGGTTCGTCGCCGGCGCGATATCATCCGCGGTAAACACCCGGTTCTTCGCCGCGGTCAGCACCGCCCACGAGTTGCGGTCAGGACTCCAGCCGGTGTTTGGGTCGGGATCGCCCAGCCACTTCTTGAACTCCGGGTCCCCGTTATCCGCCCCGGCCCACGAGCCGTTCTCGATGTGCACCACATCATTCGCCGCCACCGGGTACCGCTCTAAATAATCCTGGATCGTCGTCACGTCGTAATCATTATTCCCCTGCGCCCAATTGACCATGTTCTGGAAGTTGCTGTGGTAGTACGAATCGCTGCCCCCGCCGAAGTTGTCCCCGTCGTGATGAAGCAGCACGAACATCGGGTGGTCCGGGTCGGTGTTGAACTGCTGGTACTGGCTCATCACCTGTTCGTACTGCAACGCGCCGAACCCCCCGCGTCCGTCCTCGTTGCCCTCGTAGCGCGCCGCGGGGACCGCCACGATCTTGCTGACCGCACCCGTCGCCGGGTCTACGTGCTGCACGTTGTGAGGCCGATACGCAAATGGGGCCGCCACCCTGCTCGGTGCCCAGAGGTTATTCAATTGCACCCACTGGTTAGCCGGGATCGCCGGGTTGATCTGGTCAGCCTTGTTAGGCGCAAACAGATTAGACGCGTTCGTGTGCGGGTAGCCCTGCGTCGCCCGCTCAAGATGGATCGAGTCCACGATCGACCATTCGATCCCCTCCGCCACCAACGCCGGGATGATCCGCGAACTGAACGCCGTCTCCGGCGGAAAAATCCCCTTACTAAACGGCACCCCCCCGGAAGCCCCCGTCCCCCACGTCAACTCATGCATCCGCTTCTGCAGCTTGATCTGCATCGTGATGTCACGCGTGTCCAGCAACGGCATCAGCGGATGATTGAAACCAAAGTTCACCAGGTCCATCCGGGGATTGCCCAACGCCGTGTCCCATCCCGCCGCCGTCTGATAGGAAGATTCCCAGTTGGTCCACTGCCCCCCGTTGACACCCGCTGCTTCAAGCGTATTAAGGTTCTGAATCAACGACCCTGAAAAAGAAACCTGCGCCCCCAGATGACTCAACGCCAGCCCCGACTGGATCGCATCCTTAGGCCAATCCGTGTAAGGCCCCAACCGCTGGTTGTGCACATCCGTCACGCTGAACGAAAACACGCCCGACGCGTCCGTCTGCGTGATCGTCTCGCCCGGCCGGTACTGCGGCTGATGCATGTGCCACAAGAACCCGACGTTGATCGGCTCCTGTGCCTGCGATAATGGGGCCACACTCAACAGTACCGCACCCTGGCATGCGAAGAGACCCAACCGCACGACATCCCACAGTCCCAGGTACCGCATCAAGAAGCTCCAAACCCTGTATTTAACCGGTTAAACAACGGCCCCGATTATACCTCCACGTTGGGGGATGTAAACAAAAATCTGTGACACCGGAATACTCCCCGCACCCCGACGGTTATTGCTCACATGAACCGGCCAGACCCCGCCTTTAACTCCCCCCGATGCGACCGCAGGGACCCCCTGCAGGCCTCGCTCGACGGCACGGGACTCTGCCTCTTCTAAGCCGTGCCAATGCACGCTGTAAAGCCGTGCGCGCATCACGCGCAGATCTAATCCGTACATACCAAGTTGTATTTCACTCACGATGTTGTGTGCTCGATCGCTCTGTCGCGGTCCCGAACCTCACACATCAAACACGCTTTCGAAAGGCAAAACTATGACCCGCTACCTGAAAACGATCCCGACATTCCTCGCCGCCCTCGCCCTACTGCTCACCGCCCCGCTCTTCGCAGGCGAGGTCGAGCCCAACACCCAGAAGCTGGGGCTCGGCGGCTACTCCCCCGTCTCCTACTTCCAATCCACTGGCCCGCAACTCGGCAGCGCCAAGCACCAGGCCACGCACGAAGGCGTCACCTACCTGCTGGCCAATGAGGCCGAGCTCAAGAAGTTCAATGCCAACCCATCCAAATACGTCCCGGCCTACGGCGGCTGGTGCGCCTTCGGGATGGCCGTCGAAGGCAAGTTCCCCGCAGACCCCACCAACTTCAAGATCGTCAACGACAAGCTCATGGTCTTCCTCAAGAACGACCAGATGGATACCCGCGACATGTGGAATGAGGGTAGCGAGGCCGAACTTTCCACCAAGGCCGACGCCTTCTGGGATGCCCTGAATAACAAGCCCAGCCGCGCCTACCTCGGCAGCCGGAACGTCGCCGCCAACGGTGTCGCGCTGTCGGGCTACTCCCCCGTCTCGTACTTCACCAAGGGCTACGCCGAGCCGGGCCACCCCGACTTCGCGGTGGATCATGACGGCGTGACTTACCTGCTCGCCAACGCCGAACAGGCCGAGCAGTTCAAGGCCGACCCCGCAAGGTACGCCCCGGCCTTCGGCGGATGGTGCGCCTTCGGCATGTCCATCTCCGACAAGTTCCCCATCGACCCGACCAACTTCAAGATCATCGACGATGAGCTCTTCGTCTTCCTGCGAAACGAAAACATCGACGCCCGCGCACTCTGGAACCAGGGCGACAAGAAGGAACTTAAAAAGAAGGCCAACGCCCACTGGAAGAAAGTCCAGGGCTGATACGTAGACTTAGCCCCCCCTCACCCCGTCCCAATCCCACCGCCTACGGGTCGTGGGCGGGGCGGGGGTTTTTATAACTACCCACGACACCCCCCGCCCCCGTACAATCGGATGACATGTCTAAGTCTCCACACCCTGTCCCCTGAACCCTAACCCCGATCACATCATGCCCCGCACCTTAAAAGTCATCACCGACGCCCGCGCGTGCACGATCTGCGCCAAGCACCTGCCCAACAAGCCCCGCCCGCTGCTGCAAGGCAGCAAGCAGTCCCGCATCCTCCTGATCGGTCAGGCCCCGGGCCAAAAGGCGCACGACACCGGCATCCCCTGGGACGACGCCTCGGGCCAACGACTCCGCGAATGGCTCCAACTCACCGACCAACAGTTCTACGATCCCGCGCTGGTCGCGCTGATCCCGATGGGTTTCTGCTACCCAGGCACGGGCAAGAGTGGCGACCTCCCGCCACGCCCCGAGTGCGCCCCAGAATGGCACCCGCGCCTCCTCAAAGCCATGCCGAATATAAAACTCACCATCCTCCTGGGCCGCTACGCCCTGGACCGCTACCTCCCGGAAGGCGCAGGCCCCTACAAAACCATCACCGCCGCCGTCCAGGACTACAAAACCTTGCTCAAACACCACCTCATCGCCCTCCCCCACCCCTCCCCACGCAACAACATCTGGCTCAAGAAGAACCCGTGGTTTGAGAAGCAGACGTTGTCGGTACTGAACAGACAGCTCAAGTCAGCTTTAAGATAATTGCAATAACATGTCTTCTGGTATCATGAGTAGGTCAAATCACGTTGCCTATTCTGGATAGGATCGGGCATGCTCCATTATTGCAAAACAAACAACATAGTAAATAGAACCGTCGCTTTTTTTCTGTGGCTATGTGTTGCGATGGCCCTCACGATATCTTCAGCTCACGCAGAACAAAATGAAGTACTTACAGACATTGAATACACCCACGCGGAGCAGCGTCTCTTAGATGCTGGATTCCCATTAATTGATGAGTATTGGGCAGTCAAAGAATTTAAGGCGGCACAAGAGGCGATTCTCGCAATTAGTACCGATGATCCCGCAGGGCTTCCCCGCTTGACCAATAACAAAACGGGGCTGGTCTCACGTCTTCTACTTGAGTTGGATAATCTATCAAGTGCTATGGAAGAGTATTATGGTGAATCCGAAACTCCGGAAGAGTACAAGCAAGCTCTAGAATTGGTCGGCAAGTACACCAATGAGATTACCTTGCCCATCTGGCATGCATTCTCCCACATGCCGGATGGCGCAAACATAATGTATGAACGCGAGATGCTTTCTGTGCTTCAGTTCTTAGTGAGGCAAATGGGGCTAATGGCTCAGATAATGACACACTTTAATGACGAGATGATCAATTCAGGAGTAGAACTAACAGAGAAGTTTTACGGATCTTTTCATAGTTATCAAGCGGTACAAGGCCGAGTTACTAATGCCATGATTAATGTGACAATGAATCCAGGATACAAGCACCCAGACCTCCGCGCGACACTATTTTCTGATTGCAAGGAGGCTTTTATTCACTTGTTGGAAGTGATGCCCGAGAAAGACCGCGAAGAGGCCGTTTTTAAACTTGATACGTTGATGAAGTTTACCCAGAACCTCGATGAGCGAGAGGTGATTGGCGAGATCCTAAGCAAGTCTTCGGATTAATTCCGTCTTCTAACCCAACCGGTCCGTCGCGACGTGGTAGTGCGGGTCTTCGGACACGCTGGCTTCAACCATGTCCCCGGCCTTGCCTAATAGCTTCTGACATTCCTCGCTTAGGTGGGTCAGGAGCGCCTCCGTATTCCGGTCATCAACAAACCCCATGCGAGCATAACCGCGGTCGCGGGTTCGGGGATGATGAATTCGTTGAGGAGCATGAACGGGCCGGTGGGTGAGCCTTCGGTGGAGGTGTTCGGCGGCTGGGTGGGATCGGGCCAGCCGGCCTTGTAGGAGCCGTCCTTCTTGTTGCCGTCCTTGTCCTGCTCTGAGTACTGGTATTCAGACGAGTTGAAGTTGAAGCTGTAATTCTCGGGCGACGGATCACCGGGTGGTGGTATGATGGTCAGGTCTGCGAATTCCGCCATCTCGAAGGTCCACTCACCGACGAAGAAGATATCGCTGGGCTGTGGCGGGACGTTCTTCTGACAGTTATCGCAGTAGTCGATCTTGACCTTCTGGATAACGGTCCCGTTCGCGGCGGCATTCATCAGCGCGACCGAGGCGGCGTCGGCTTTCTTGCCGATGATGATATCCCCCAGGCTCGGCCCGAGCCCGCCCAGCGTCGGCGGCTGAGCGGACTGCACCGGCGCGATGAACTTGGTCAGGTCGATCCAGTCCGTGTGCGTCTTATCCGTCGGCGAATTCCCGGCCACCCCGTCGATATACATAAACGCCGTCGCGGCCCGGGAAGGCACCGCAAACGTGGCTACGGTGATCAACGTGAACACAACAAGGGCTGTGCGTGGCATGGGTCTCTCCTCCTGTATGTCCGAAACGACATGAGCCCGAGATCGAGCCGGGCGTGTGAACCCTGATTATACGACCGTGGCCCGCAAAGATCACGGAAAATATAACGAAACGGTCTTGTGGTGTGCTAACCCAACCGCTGCCCAGCGTTTAGCAATCGAATAGCAGAACGATTTTACCCCAACCGATCCGTCGCCACGTGATAATGCGGGTCTTCGGACACGCTGGCTTCGACCAGATCCCCGGCCTTGCCCAGCAGTTTCTGGCATTCCTCGCTGAGGTGGGTCAGGTGGACGCGCTTGCCCAGTGAGCTGTACTTCTCGGCGATGAAGTTGATGGCTTCCAGGCCGGACTGGTCGTAGACGCGGGTGTAGTAGAAGTCGATCACGATGTCGTCCGAGTCGTCGGCCGAGTCGAAGAGTTGTTTGAAGGAGTTGACCGAGGCGAAGAATAGCGGGCCGTGGATCTGGTAGATCTTGCTGCCGTGCTCGTTGTGTTTGATGTCGGCGAACAGGTGCGTGGACTTCTGCCAGGCGAACACCAGCGCGGAGATCACGACGCCCAGGATCACCGCGCTGGCCAGGTCGTGCATCAGGACGGTGTACCCCGCGACGAAGATCATCACCAGCACGTCCGACATCGGTACCTTGTGCCAGGTGTTCAGGGTGGTCCACTCGAATGTGCCGATCACGACCATGAACATGACCCCGACCAGCGCCGCCATCGGGATCAGTTCGATCCAGGGGCCCAGCACGAGGATAAACAGCAGCAGGCAGACCGCCGCCGTCACACCGGACAGCCGGCCCTTGCCGCCTGACTTCACGTTGATCAGTGATTGGCCGATCATCGCACACCCGCCCATCCCGCCGAACACGCCGCATAGGATGTTGGCGGTGCCCTGCCCGACGCACTCGCGGTTACCCCGGCCGCGTGTCTCGGTGATCTCATCGATCAGGCTCAGCGTCATCAGCGACTCGATCAGCCCGACCCCGCATAGCACCAGGCTGAAAGGCAGGATGATCCAGAGGGTCGCGAACGTCATCGACGGCGCGAGCCCGGCTTCCTGTAATTCGTTCCACGAGTCGGTCAGGAAGAAAGGCATCGGCAGCGTGCCCTTGAGTGTCGCCTTCTGGGGGTCCACCCCGGCGAGCGCTTCATCAACCTGCTCGCCGGACAAGGCCGACACCGCGACCGCCATCTCTTTACCGCTGAGGGTCGGGGTCTCCGCCAGCTCCACGCCCGGGCCTTCAAGCCCGGCATCCCCGATCAACGCTGCCGCCTGCGCAACCCGCTCCCCCGCCTGATCGCGTGCCGCCGCGTTCACCGCCGCGGACCGGCTGCCATCGACCAGCATGTCCTTGACCGTCAGTACCGGCTTCTGCCCGGTTTCTTTATCGACCATCGCGCTATTAAGCCCGACCGCGATCAGCGAGACCGTCACGATCGCGACCAGCGTCGAGGGGACCGCGCGCGTAAACCTCGGCAGGGCAAAAATAATCGCCATCGTCAGCACGACCAGCCCGACCATGATCCCCATGCGTGGGCCGGCCAGGAAGTGCATCACCCCGTCATCGCCGAGTGTCTTGAAGCTGCCGATCTGCGCCAGCCCGATCACGATCGCCAAACCGTTGACAAACCCCAGCATGACCGAGTACGGCACCATGCGGATGAGCTTGCCTAAGCGCAGCAGCCCGATGACGACCTGCATCACACCGCAGAGGATGACCGCGGGGAAGAGGTATTCCACGCCGTGCATCGCGACCAGCCCGACGATGACGACAGCCATCGCCCCGGTCGCCCCGCTGATCATGCCAGGCCGCCCGCCGAGGATCGCGGTGAACAAACCGATGATGCACGCCGACCACAGCCCGATCATCGGGTCGACGCCCGCGACAAACGCGAACGCGACCGCCTCGGGCACCAGCGCCAGCGCGACGGTCAGCCCCGAGAGGATGTCGGCCTTGGGCGAGGCGGGCACCATCGACTTGATGGCGACCCAGGGCTTGCGTTCCGAGACAGCTAGGGCCACGCGGGCCGCGGTTGCATTCATCGAGAGAGATTCCGTGCTAATTCAGGGGTTTCTTGCGGGGATAACGGGGATATTGCGTTCAGACTCAAACAGAGGAAATATCCGGGGGGGCCGGGGGTGTTGCCGCTGGGTGCAACGTCTACAGCTGCAAGAGGCATGTGAGGAGACCCACATTAGCGGGCATGGGGAGATCGGTCAAAACAATGCGTATTTCCCCGTTAAGATAGGGGCCTGATGAATGAGTAACCTATCAGCGTAAGGCAGCCATGTACTCAGGCGAGAAATTCAACAGCATCAGCCACGTCGTCGGCGCATCGCTGGCGGTCGCGGGGCTGGCGGTGCTGGTCGTGCTGGCGTCACTGCAGGGCGACGTTTGGAAGGTCGTCAGCTTCAGCATCTATGGTTCATCACTGGTGATCCTCTACACCTGCTCGGCGCTCTACCACTGTTTCCGCGGCAGGGCCAAGGCCGTGTTCCGCAAGCTCGATCACGTGTCGATCTACCTGCTGATCGCCGGGACGTACACGCCGATCACACTGGTCACGCTGCGCAATACACACAGCGGATGGGGCTGGACGATCTTCGGCTTCGTCTGGGGGCTTGCCATCATTGGCATCGTCTTTGATTCGCTGCCCACGCGCGGCAGACGTATCCTCCCGGTGGTGTTGTACATATTAATGGGCTGGATGATTGTCATCGCGCTGAAGCCGATGATGCAGGCGTTGCCGACCTCGGGGTTTGCCTGGCTGCTGGCCGGGGGGCTGGCATACACGCTGGGGGTCGTGTTCTACGCCTTCGATACCCGAGTCAGACACTTCCATGGCGTCTGGCACCTGTTCGTCCTGGCTGGCAGCGTATGCCATTTCATCACCGTGCTGTTCTTCGTGCTGTGATCGCGATTAGAATGTGTCCATGTCGTTCGCGTCGACAAACCTGCGCCCCCTCATGCTCGCCTTGTGCCTGGCCTGGCTGACGGGTTGCAGCGGCGCGCTGACTCGGGCCGGGCTGGGTCCGCCGTATCAGCCGATCTCGGAGGTGCGTGCCGATGAGTTGATGCCGTTGGCGGTGCTGAACCGTGAGCCGGGGGTCGTGCGTGTCAGCGGTAACGATGGCGAAGAAGAGAAGCCCGACTCGTCCGAGGCTATCGCGCCGGATACCTGGCGGATGCGGGTCGCGGATTACTGGGTCGTCGATGTTGTTCGAGGGCAAGGCGGGGCGGTCTCGGCCCTGAGTGAAACCGACCTGCACGAGGGGCAGCGGGTGGCCTACGTCGATCCCCTGCCGATGCTGCCGGAGACACTGAGGTTCGGGGAACCCTTGCAATCCGCCACCCAGATCCACGTCTACAACCACGGCTCCGACGCCCTGCTAACCTCCGGCCAATGTAAGCAAACGATCACGCTACTAGGGACACGGCCGATCAACACACCCCGAGGCAAGGCCACCGCCACCCTCATCCAGACGCGGCGTCAGTACAAATTCCCGCTGGTTCGTGTCGATATCGATATCCTCACCGCTTACGTCCCAGGCCGGGGGCACGTCGCGGCCATCAACCGCCGGGTCATCCGGTTCCTGGGCCTGGTCCCCATCACCCTCGAGCAACACGTCACGCGGATCGAGTAGTTAAGCCTTTCTAGCATCACTACTATCCAGAAGGGATAGCCCGGCTTATCCAGACGGGATAGATCAACCGTGAATGTATTATCGGACACGATCGATACCCTCGTAGTTAAGTCCACTCTTGATTTACACGATAATCGTTAAGGGGATAGGGATTATCCATTAGTGGAGGCCAAGGATGTCTGCGAACGTGGTACGCCTGATCTGCCCAAACCTGAAGTGTCGTAAGATTCTGTCGGTCCCCGATACTGCGCGCGGCAAGAAGGTCCGCTGCCGTGGATGCGGGATGCGTGTACAGATCCCTCATCCGAAGGAAGCCGCCCCCGTCGCGCCGGCCGCCGCCCCGCCTCCGGACGAAGAAGCCGGTGCCTGACCCCGGATGAAACGCTCGATACCGGGCGTTACTCACACTCAGCACAAGTTAAATAGACCCACGCCCAAGGACACACGACCGGCGGTGCTGTCATGGGATTGTTGCACCTACCGCGCGAACGCTTAAACATCACTTCGCTTATCTGTATTGTTGAAAGTACCCCGCCGCGGATCAGCCCCTAATCCACATCCGGCAGCTCGATCTCGGTCAGCCGTTCCAGCGCCTCGATCGGGTCTTCCCCGTGGTCGGTACCGTCTTCGTGATCCGAGATCGTTTCGGCCTTGCTGTCTTCGCGGTCTACCTCGCCCAGCTCTTCCAAGAGGTCGCTGGACAGGATCCCCGAATCGCCCAGCGGGTCTGGCGAGTCCACCAGCGAACGCACCGGATCGATCACGTCGGGCTTACCATCGATCACCACGGTGAAGACCACCGGCCCGACGACCAGCTCGTCGCCGGCCTCAAGCACCGCCTCCTGCACGCGGATACTATTATGGAATGTCCCGTTGCTTGATCCGACATCACGGACCTTCACCCGGCCATCCTCAACCTTCAGCTCGCAGTGCTGACGGGAGACGCTGGTCAGAGGCACCCGCAGGTCGCAGGTGTTTTTGCGGCCGATGACGAACCCCTCAGGCTTCACGGGGAATTCGCGCCGGCTGCTGTCGGACTTGAACATGACCAACGTAACTTCCATCCGTAACCCCAATTAGGTTCAGAACTGTAAACCAAGCCTTTGCAAGAGTGTAACCCGCCTACCGACGCGATTCAAGCCCAAATCCCCGCCCCCGGCTCCCCCGAGCGTCAGGGAGCGGCGGGGCCTGCTCCTATCCACAGCCTGTACCTGCATGTCCCTTTCTGCTTCCATAAGTGCCATTACTGCGATTTCTACAGCCTCGTGGAGCCTAAGGACAAACCCGACCGCCAGGAACAGTTCACCGAGGCCCTGACCGCTGAAATCAACCACCTCGCCGACCAGTACGCCCCAAAACCCTCAACGATTTTCGTCGGCGGCGGCACCCCGACCCTCCTGCGCACCGACCTCTGGGCCAAACTCCTGGATGCGATGAACGCACGCGACATCCTCGATGATGTCACGGAGTTCACCGTCGAAGCCAACCCCGAAACGGTGACGCCCGAGCTGATGCGTTGCCTGGCTGAAGGCGGGGTCAACCGCGTCTCGCTGGGGGCGCAGTCTTTTAATGTCGAGCAACTCAAAACCCTCGAACGCTGGCACGACCCGGAGACCGTCCCGAAAGCCGTCGAGATGGTGCGCGACGCCGACATCAGCAACTTCAACCTCGACCTGATCTTCGCCATCCCCGGCCAGACGCTTGAGCAGCTTGACCAGGACCTCGACGCCGTCCTTGCGCTGAACCCCACACACCTGTCCTGCTACAGCCTGATCTTCGAGCCCAACACCCCGCTGACCCAGAAGATGAAGATGGGCCGGATCAGCCCGGTCGGCGAAGATTTGGAAAAACAGATGTACGCCCACATTATTGAACGTCTTAATGACGAAGGCTTCGAACACTACGAAGTCAGCAACTGGGCGAGGCGTGGCACGGGGTCCGGGGATCAGGGACCGGGGATCGAAGAACGGGTATCGGGTGTCGGGTATCGGGATTCGGGAACACCGAGGGATCGTGAAACGGTAACGACCTACAAAGCCCGCTCGGCAGAGGGTGCTTCATCATCCGGGCCTGCCCCCCCCGAAACCCGATCCGCCCGCTGCCTACACAACATGGCCTACTGGACCAACCGCAATTGGTTAGGTTTAGGCCCCGCCGCCGCCAGCCACATCGATGGCAGACGCTGGAAGAACCTCCCGCACCTGGGCAAGTACATCCAAGGCGCACCCACGCCCCCCACCACCGACCACGAACAGCTCCCCCCGCGCCAACACATCGGCGAACAGATCATGCTCGGCCTACGCCTGCGCGAAGGGCTCACCCACATCTGGATCAGCCAGCACATCCCTCAGGATGATCCGCGTCACGAAACGATCAACGAGTTGATCGACATCCACATGCTCGAACGCACCAACACCCACCTCCGTCTGACCCCCCAGGGCCTCTTCCTCGCCGACTCCGTTATCGCGAAATTGCTCTAGAGCAGATTGCGTGATTACTTACACCCGTGAACCCTGTCACCCCCGCGCACGCGGGGGTCCACGTCCCAGGTTAGATGGGATCGTGTGGATTCCCGCCTGCGCGGGAATGACGGAAGGTAATCACGCAAGACGCTCTAGCTGCACCACTCCCATTTCCCCCAAACCCTACTCCTCACTAGCTTGTTATCACGGTGGTGCGTACCTTCTCCACGATTGATTCACAGATACCCGTTACGGCCCATCCACCCGGCCACGAGCCAGCCGAGGATCAGGCCGACCGCGAACGTGAGTATCCTGCGCCAGGTGCGAGACAATTTCATAGAACGATAGCCCAACCGTGTTCAGTCAGTTGTCCGATGCCCGACACCCGAAGCACGGTACCCGCATATCACCGGCTCTTACGTTTGCGCTGCTTATTCTTAGTACCGGGTTCGGTCTTGCGGTCCCGCGCCTGCGCCGCACGGCGTTGACGTCGGGTCATCGGGGGTTCGCCGTCACCGCTGCCCGCACGGTCGGCCGCGGCGCGGTCGGCCTGCTGCTGGGCCGTGCCCGCCTGCGCGGCGCCGGCCGCGCCCCCGGGGGCCGGAGCCCCGGCGCCGACGGCCTGCCTGGCCTCATCGTGCTTGGCCTGTTGGTTCTGGTAGACGTTGCGGGCCTCGACGTTCGCCGTCAGCCTCGCGCGGAAGATCAGCTCCGTCACGCGGTCGCGTACCTGCTTCTGCATCTCGCCGAACTGCCGTGAGCCCTCACGCTTGTACTCGATCCGCGGGTCCTTCTCGGCGAAGCTCCGCAGGCTGATCGAGTCCTTCATCTGGTCCATCGCGTAGAGGTGGTCCTTCCACGCCATGTCCAGAATCTGCAAAAGCACAAACCGCTCGAGCTGCGTCAACTCGGCACGCAGCGCCTCCCGGCCCTTGTTCACGAGCACGGCCTCGGCGTCTTGCGCCTCGGCGAATGCTTCTTCCTTGACCTCGATCCCGAAGCGTTCCTTCATCCAGGCCGACAACGCCACCGGGTCAGAGCCGATCTCCTGCGCCTTTAGTCGGCACTGCTCGTTGAGCTTGTCGCCGTGCATCCACTGCTCGGCCTCGTCGGTCAGGAGCTTGGCGATCTCCGGGCCGGTCAGCTTCGTCACGTCCTCGGGCGTCCAGTCGATCTGGTAACGCTGTCGCGCCCAGTTGATCAGCTGGTCCGCGGCCCAGCCCTGGTCCTGCTGCGCCCCCTTGAAGACCAGCTCCAGGATGAATTCGACCGGGTACGTCACCTCACGCCGCTTGTAAGCCTCGCGCGCCTGCGTCAAGATCTGCTCGGCGGCGGCTTCGGGTTCGAGCTTGGCGATCGATTCGGGTGTCATCTCGATGCCGAACTTGTTGCGTGCCCAGTTCACCAGGTCGCGTTGCCCGTAGTGCGGGACGATGAACTTATCCAGCCCAACGAGGTCCTTCTTCTCTGCCTGCTGAAGCGCGGATTCGGTCAACTCTTCCTTGACATCATCGACGTTCATCTCACGCAGGCGGTTGGTCTTCAGGTCGACACTGAACGAACTCATCGCCCACTGCGACAGGCCCTGCAAATCCCAATCGTCGGATGGGATGTCGTTGGACATGTATTCGCCCAGCGTCACGTCGATGGTCTGCTGGATCTCGTAGTACAACGCCTTCTTCACCGACTCGGTCAGCTCGTGCAGGTCGTCCATGCGGATGCGTGCCGGGTCCGCGCTGATGTCCAGCGTCTGTCGGCACCACTCGACCACCTGAAGCTGTACGTATTCCTTATCCAGGTACGTCCCGACCGCGTCGTCGACCGCATCGGTGATGTAATCGAAGATCAGGTCTCCGACCTCTCGGCCCTCAAGCACGCTCTGGCGCACGCCGTAGAAGTAGTTCCGCTGGTACTCCATCACCTCGTCGTATTCGAGCAGGTTCTTGCGGATCTCGTAGTTGCGTTCCTCGACCTTGCGTTGTGCCCGCTCGACGCTGCGTGTCACCCAGCGGTGCTCGATGGCGTCGCCCTCCTTCATGCCCAGCTTGGAGAGCGCGGTCATCGTGGTCTTGCCGGCGAACATCGCCATCAGGTCGTCTTCGAGGCTGATGAAGAACCGGCTGGACCCCTTGTCGCCCTGCCGACCCGACCGGCCACGAAGCTGGTTATCGATACGCCGCGACTCGTGCCGCTCCGTGCCGATGATGTGCAGGCCGCCCATCTCCTGGATGTTCGTGTACACTTTTAGGCGGTGACGCTGATACTCGGGCAGCCCGTCCAGCACGGACTCGCACTGCTCGAGCGTCATCCGTTCCGCCTTCTTCTCATCGACCCAGGCGTCCGCCTGCACCCAGTGGCGGAAGAGCGTGAGCTTCACCTCGTCAAAGTCCATCGACTCGACGTCCATAGCGCAGACCTTCAACACGGTCTGCACCCGGTGGCGGTACGACAGCTCGATCAGTTCCTCGTCGCTCATCTCGGCCTTGGCCTGCTTGGGCAGCGTGTTGCGTACCTGCCAGTGGCGGACCAGCGCCTCCCGGTCGATCTTGCGCAGCTTGATGTCCGTGCCGCGTCCGGCCATGTTGGTCGCGATCATGACCGCGCCCAGCTCGCCGGCGTTCTGGACGATGTTCGACTCGCGTTCGACCTGGTCGACCTTCGCGTTGAGTACCTCGTGCTTCACGCCGTGCCGCTTGGTCAGCATCTGGGAGAGCATCTCGCTCTTCTCGACACTGGTTGTACCCACCAGCACGGGCCTGCCCAGGTCGTGGATCCGCTTGATCTCGTCGGTGATCGCGTTCCACTTGTCCTTGGCGGACAGGAAGATCAGGTCGTCGCGGTCGTGACGGATCACGGGGACGTTGGTCGGGATGCAGACCACGTCGAGCTGATAGATCTCCATGAACTCGGTCGCCTCGGTGATGGCGGTGCCGGTCATCCCGCCGAGGCGTTTGAAGAGTTTGAAGTAGTTCTGCAGCGTGACGGTCGCCATCGTCTGCGTTTCCTGCTTGATCTTGACATTTTCTTTGGCCTCGACCGCCTGGTGCAGGCCGTCGGACCACTGCCGGCCGATCATCAGCCGGCCGGTGAACTCGTCGACGATGATGACGTCGCCGTCACGGACGACATAATCCTTGTCCCGCTGGTAGACGGCGTGCGCCCGGATCGCGTTCTCAAGTAGGTGCGGGAAGTCCATGTTGTTGCCGACGTAGAACGAGCCGATCCCGGCCTTTTTCTGCGCCTCGGCGATGCCGTCATGGGTCAGGTGAGCCGCCTTGCGTTCCTTCTCGACCTCGTAGTACTGCACGTGCTCGTCGCGTTTAGCCTCCAGCTCGGGCAGCTTCTCCATGAGCTGCTTCATCTCCTCGCGCATCTGCGCGGCCTTGGCCTTGTCGCGCGAGTTGCGGATGTCGCCCTCGAGCCCCTTGGCCCTCAGCTCCGCCTGCTCGAAGACCTTGTTCGCCGAGTCCCACTCGCGCTGCTTCTGCATCAGGTGTGCCGCCACCTGGTCCGCCAGCGGGTACTGCGGCGCGTTGTCGTGCGCAGGCCCGGAGATGATCAGGGGCGTCCGCGCCTCGTCGACCAGGATCGAGTCGACCTCGTCGATGATGCAGAAGTCGCGACGCGTCTGCATCTGCTCCTGCGTGCTCAGCTTCATGTTGTCGCGCAGGTAGTCGAAACCGAACTCGCTGTTGGTCCCGTACACCACGTCGCAGTCGTAGGCCTGCCGTTTGAGTTCGGGCGGCTGGCTGTGCATCGGGTGGATCGCCCCGACGTTCAGGCCCAGGTGGTAATAGAATGGAAACACCCAGTCGCGGTCGCGCTGCACCAGATAGTCGTTAACCGTGATGACGCTGCACTGGAGGCTGTCCACGCAGGCGACGTAGCACGCCAAAGGCCCGACGATCGTCTTGCCCTCGCCGGTCTTCATCTCGGCGATCTTGCCTTCCCCCAGCACCATCCCGCCGATCAGCTGCACATCAAACGGTCTTGCGCGGAACGGTGGCTTGGAGAGCGGATGCACTTCACGCACCGCCTCGTACATCGCGATCGGAATCTCCACCTGCATCCAACCCGGCGCAGGTGCCCCGCCCATCACTTCCTTTGGCTCCAAGGCCTCGGCGGCGGCCTTGATCCGCTCGTACTCACCCTGCAAATCGCCGGGCAAGACCGAGGGGTCGAACCCCGCTTCGGGGTTAAAAATGTTGCGGATACCCACGGCCCGGTCCATGACCTCTCGCGCGACGGCCATCACTTCCATGCGGATACCTTCAAGCGGCTCGCTCTTCACACGCTCACGGAATTCGGCCGTCTTGGCGCGCAGCTCCGCATCGCTGAGCTGACGCACCTGAGGCTCCAGCGCATTGATCTGCTCGACCCAGCGGGCGTACCGCTTGAGCAGCCTGTCGTTACGCGAACCAAACACTTTGACAAACGGCTTACTGATGTAGTGGACAACCATGGTCTTAACCTTCTTAGCTCTGCAACCGGGGTTCGTGAAGTCTTCACGCCTGCCGGTCGGTGTGTATCGGACGCCGCACCGGTGCCTGGTGCAAACAGCACAAACAGACAACCGAAGCACGGCCTATAAATCAATCAAACGTATGTAGAAACAGGGTGGGTCGGCAGCGTCAGGACAACGCAGCAGGCGGAGGCAGGTTCAGGTCCTGCTCCAGCATCCCGGGCAAGGCACCAGATCGGTCCGCAGCCTCGTAAGACTTCAACGCCGTCGGCTCATCGCCCAGCAGTAAACCCGTCGGGGTAGAACTTACCGCGTTCGCCGCGGCACCCGACTGGTGATAAAGGCAGATCTTCCGGGCCGCGTCGTTCAGGCTCGACAACAGCGACGCCACCGACTCCCGCTCGCTGGCGGTCGTCCCGTGCCGGCCGAGGTTCTGAGCCACCATCGCCGCGGCCGCCTGCCCGTCCGCCAACGCCCCGATGCACAACAGCACCGACAGCGTCAGCGTCGCCGCAGGAATCCGCGGACCCCGGGCGTTTCCGGGGGTACGATCGACCGATGATGGATTTTCGCCTCGCTTCACACCTTTATTATCGTCCGCCTGCCCCCCCGGGGTCAAACCCCCACCCCAATTACTTTTAGCGGACCCCCAGTAAAAACCCGCGTATAAACCCAAAAAGTCCATTTCTCCCGCCGAGGGTGCCTCAGCACCCGTGTGTTCTGCCCCAAACTTTCCCCCACCTCCACCGCCCGATATCATCCCCCTTCTTCATTCCAGACGATTTTCACCCCCAGGACCGCTATGAATATCCACGAATACCAGGCCCGTGACCTGCTCGCCAAGTTCAATGTCCCCGTCCCCGCAGGCATCGTCGTCGATTCACCCGACGAAGCCGCCAAGGCATTCGATGAACTGGCCAGGGGTGGCGCGACCCTCGCCGTCGTCAAGGCACAGGTCCACGCGGGCGGCCGCGGCAAGGGCGGCGGCGTCAAGCTCGTGAAATCCGCCGACGAAGCCCGTACCGCGGCCGAAGCGATCCTGAGCAAACCCCTGATCACGCCCCAAACCACCGCCGAGGGCGTCACCGTCCACAAGCTGCTGATCGCCTCGGGCGTCGACATCGAGAAAGAGTACTACCTTGCGGTCGCCACCGACCGCGCGGGTGGCACCCCGGTCCTGATCGCCTCGACCGAAGGCGGCATGGACATCGAAGCCGTCGCAGAGAAGACCCCCGAGAAGATCCTCCGCGAACCCATCGACCCCGTCGCGGGGCTCCTTGGTTTCCAGGCACGCAAGGTCGCCTTCCTCCTGGGCTTCAAGGGCAAGCAGGTCGGTCAGGCCGCGAAGATCATGACCAACCTGGTCAAGCTCTTCCTCGCCACCGACGCCGGGCTCGCCGAGATCAACCCATTGATCCTGACACCTGCGGACGCCGACAACCCCGACGGCCGCGTCCTGGCCATCGACGCCAAGGTCAACTTCGACGAGAACGCGCTCTTCCGTCACCCGGACATCGCCGAGCTCGCCGACCCCAACGAGGAAGACCCGGACGAGACACGCGCCAACAAGTTCGGGCTCTCCTACATCAAGCTTGATGGCAATATCGGCTGCCTGGTCAACGGTGCGGGGCTCGCCATGGCCACCATGGACATCATCAAGCTCCACGGCCAGGAACCGGCCAACTTCCTGGACGTCGGCGGCTCCGCCAGCGAAGAAGCCGTCACCGAGGCCTTCCGCATCATCCTCGGCGACGCCAAAGTCAAGGGTGTCCTGGTCAACATCTTCGGCGGCATCGCCAAGTGTGACACCATCGCCAACGCCATCGTCACCGCCGCCAAGGAAGTCGGCTTCACCGTCCCCCTGGTCGTCCGCCTCGAGGGCACGAACGTCGAACCGGCCCGCAAGATCCTCGAAGCCGCCAAGGCCGACATCCCCACCATGACCGTCGGCAGCGACCTGACCGACGCCGCGAAGAAAATCACCGCCGCGGTAGCTTAAGTGGGGATTAGGGATTGGGATTTGGGGATTGGGGCACCTAGC
>JAJDCW010000329.1 GCA_029260635.1 Phycisphaeraceae bacterium
GCCAAGCCGTTGCGCAGATCGTCGCCGAACTCGGCGCCGCCGAGCCGGGGTATATCGGTGAATCCGGCTACAGCCTGCTGGGCGCGGTGGTCGGGGCGACCAAACCCCAAGATGCCGCAGCTTTACGAGAGTTGATGCCGCAACAATTATTCCTCGTACCCGGCTTCGGTGCACAGGGCGGTGGGGCGGAGGACGTGAAAGCCTGCTTTAAGCCCGACGGCACCGGCGCGATCATCACCGCCAGCCGGTCCGTGATCTATGCCCACGAAAAAACTCCCGGCGACGATTGGCGGGCAGCTATCAATGACGCGGCAAAAGACTTCAACCGGCAGATCCGGTCTATCCTCGGCGGGTGAGTTTTTGTCGTGTAACGATTTTAGGAATCCGGCCCTTCGCAAGGCTCAGAGCCGGCGTGCGATGTGGTTGATTTCAAATATTAAAAAAACGATTCACCAACCACCAACTACCGGTTCGCCAGCCAGGCGTTGATGGCGGGGTCGTATTCGCTGGTGCGCTTGAAGGCGTCGGTCGCGAGCCGGCGTCGGAGGGTGTAGCTGGTGGCGCCGTCGTTGGCGTCGATGTCGTTGCCGACCCGGTCGTACTGCTTGGGGTCGGTCACGCAGGTGACGTAGCGATGGTTCTTGGAGGCGCTTCGGATCATCGATGGCCCGCCGATGTCGATCTGCTCGATCGCGTCGTCGTCGGTGACATCCGGCTGGGCGACGGTTTGCTCGAAGGGGTACAGATTGACGCAGACCAGGTCGATGGCGGTGATGCCGTGTTCGGCCATGGCCTTGACGTGTTCAGGTTTGTCACGCAGGGCCAGCAGCCCGCCGTGGACCCTGGGGTGCAGGGTCTTGACCCGGCCGTCCATCATCTCGGGGAACCCGGTAAGGCTGTCGATCGGTGTGACATCGACGCCGGCCTCGCTGAGCGTCTTCGCGGTGCCGCCGGTGGAGATGATGGTCACGCCGTAACCCACGAGCTTGCGGGCGAAGGGGACCAGGTCGGTCTTGTCGCTGACGGAAATCAGGGCGGTCTTGATCGGGACGAGGTTGGACATATAGCGTGTCGGACCTGATACGGGTTAGGGGAATTGTGTCTACGGGCCGTGGTGTCTTAGCGCTTGGGGTTCAGCCTGTGGACCCTTCCGCCGGGGGAGACGACCAGCAGCGAGTTATTCGGTAGCGGCACGACCGACTGGATCGGCATGGTCTGGACATCCTCAATCACGCGGCCGGTCCTCTCATCGACCCAGCGCAGCCCGCCGGCGTAGTGCAACAGGACTTTGCCGTTGTCGGTGTGGACGGCCTGCGCCTGAACTTCGGTGGTCCAGCGTTCCTTGCCGTTGGCGACATCCAGGGCGACCAGCCCCTGGTGAGGCACAGGTAGGAACACGGAACGCCCGAGCATGGCTGGCGGCAGTGTCAGTTTCGTCGAGGTGCGGTAGACCCAGTCGTCTCGGCCGGTGATCCGGTTGACCGCATAAAGGGCCTGGTCGTGTGAGGGGATATAGATCCCCGAGTTGCTCGACGCCAGTGGAGCCGTGATCGGGCCGAAGGTCTTGCCACGGAAGAGCAAATCGCCGTCGTTTGCCTGGATGATGGCGTAGATGCCTTTGCTGTCCGCGACCACGATGTTCTGCTGCGATTCAGCCGGCGGTACGACGATGCCGCTGGTCATCTGGTACGACCATTTGGCGTAGCCCGCGTCAAGGTCGTGCGCGAATACCTTGCCGTCGACCCCGCCGAAGATGGCGTATCGGCCATTAAGCACCGGGCCGGTCTCAACCACGGAGGCGAGGTTTGCTGTGGCGATCAGGTCGCCGTGGAAGATGCCGAGAGTGAACAGCGTGGTGTCGTTGTTGAAATAGACCCGCTCTTCGTCGCTGACGGGGGGATACACCTGCTCGGTGGGTTCACCGATGACACTCCGCCAGAGCACATCGCCGTCCCGCACGGAGATGGCGGACACCAGATTGCCCGGCGACTCGACCGTGAACAGGATGTCGCCCAGCAGCGTGACCGAGGTCAGTTCGGCCCGTTTGGGGACGTTCAGCGGGGTCGACCAATTAACGACATACCCGAGCCTCGCGGCGTCTGCGGGCTCGATCAACAGGCCCGATCGGCTTTCTCGGCGAGACCAGTCGCCGCAGCCGACAGCCGTCAGCAACATCAGAACCAGCAGCGAGCGAACCAGTAAGGTCATTTTCATACGCGGGTAACTCCGGGTAAGCGGGGGGCTGACACCGCACCGGCCGGCCTGAAAGGGCCGGGGTATCCGGGTGTCTGCGTGTCCATTCTGAGCCACAAGTATCGACGCCACAAGCGGCAAGGTCAAGCCGGAGGGGCAATTCCCAACGGCCGGACGATTTGGGCCTTGGAACACGGCCCCCCGATCCATTGATGGAAAGCCCGGGGGGTTTGACAGCCTATAAAGCCGGTCTTAACCTCTGCCGCAGGCTCGATGAGCCTGTGTGGATCGAAGATGGTGGCCATAGCTCAATTGGTAGAGCACCGCGTTGTGGTCGCGGGGGTTGCGGGTTCAAGTCCCGTTGGTCACCCTTGCCTTTTTTTAGGCCCATCGGCCGGGGGTTCAGACCCGGCGGGGCAGCGGAAGACCTCAGCCTGAACAGGGATGTCTGCTGATGATCTCGGATCAAATCACGACGGTCGGACGGCGGGTCCGCTGTGACGTGGAAGGCTTTGGCCGGTTCACCGAGTTCTGCCTGGCGACCGCGCGCTGGACCGTACAGGGGGCCGGGGGCTACGGACGGATGAAGCTGCTGATCCCTCAACTTTATCAGGTCGGCACCAAGAGCATCCCCGTGGTGGCACTGGTCGGCGCGTTTGTCGGCGCGGTGCTGGGCGTGGAGATGTTCAGCCAGTTCGAGGCGATCGGTCAGGAGACCCGGCTCGGCGGCGTGATCCATATCTCCGTGGTCAAGCAGATCGGCCCCGTGCTGGCGGCGGTGATGATTGCCGGCCGTGTCGGTGGGGCGGTCAGCGCCGAACTCGGCTCGATGCGCGTCACCGAACAACTCGACGCGCTGCGCGTCATGGGCAGCGACCCGATCCGGCACCTGGTCGTCCCGCGCGTGTTAGCGTGCCTGATCATGGTGCCCGTGCTGACCGTGTTCAGCGATCTTTTAGGCATCGCCGGGAGCTGGCTGGTTGTCGTGCAGGGCTTCGGCGTTGACTCGCAGGAGTATTGGAAGTTCTCCAGCCAGTTCGTTTCCAACTGGGACGTCTTCACCGGGCTCGTCAAGAGTGTGGTGTTCGGGCTGGGGATCGGTTTGATCAGTTGCTACAAGGGCTTTAACTGCGGCACCGGCGCTTCGGGTGTCGGGCGGGCCGCGACCGACTCTTTCGTCATCAGTTTCATCGCCATCATCATTGTCAACTTCTTCCTGGCGAAGTTCATGAACGACATGCATATCGTGATCTTCGGTCACAACACGCTCAACGCGATCGGGTAGTTGGTGCTTAGAGCGTTTCAACTCCAAATATAGAGCGTATGGTTTAGCCACCGCGGCCTCACGGCGTGTTCCCCTGCGTCACGGCAGATCGGGTCGCCACAGGTAATACACGCCGGCCGGTGCATCAAAGCCCGGCAGGCCACCGGTCATATTCAGCTGCATCAGGTTGATCTGAGTGGCCCCAGCGGGTCCAGACGTGTCGGGGCTCTGCGCGTAGGGGGAACCAACGTACTCAAGCCTGCGGTGGTAGATAATCATGTCGGCGTGTTTGAGCCCGGCCAGTTCCGCTGCCAGCTCACCCGCATCAATGATGTCGCCGACCCGGTCAGCCAATCCGAGTGCCGCCGCCTGCTCGCCGCTGACGACGCGCCCGTCGGTCAGGTCATCGAAACGATCGGCCGGGATGTTCGGCCGGGCCTCACGCACCAGCTTCACGAAACGCGCGTAGTAATCATCGACCAGGCCCTGCAACACCTCACGGTGGTCGTCGGTCAGCGTGCTCAGCGGGGAGCCCGCGTCTTTGTTCTTCCCGCTGGTCATGGCCTCGGCGTGGATACCGATCTTCGATAACGCCGGCTTCACGCTGATCGTCTGCACGATCACGCCGATGCTGCCGACGACCGAGGTCGGGTAGGTCACGATCTTGTCCGCGGCGCAGGCTACGTAGTACCCGCCGCTGGCGGTGACGTCCATCATCAGCGCGACGACGGGCTTGCCGGTGTCCTGCCTGAACCGGCTGATGTCCCGGTACAACGCGTCGCTGGCGGTGACCCCGCCGCCGGGCGTATTCAATCGCAACACGACGGCCTTCACACGATTGTCCTCGCGGGCCTGTTGCAGTTTCTCGTGCAGGTCACTGACCGGGTTCCTGCCGCGCTGGATCAGCCCGGGCCTTGGCGCGTTCATGATGACGCCGGACACGTCGATCACCGCTACCTGCGGGCTGAACCAGTGGCCGTCGCTTGTGACCGTGGTGGTCTGCAGCTTCTGATCCCCGGGCGAGACCCCGACCGCGAAGTGGATCGGGCCGCAGCCGCCAGCCGAAAGGATGCCCGCCACGATCAGCCACAGTCCCGCCCATCGCACACCTTGCAGCTTCATCGACAAGACTCCTGTTTCTCTGATTCAGACCGGGGATGCCGCACGATCCTACAACAACACGCCCCGGGATGTATACGAAATGATGGCATCCGATCAGTCAGATGGTACAATCCCGTGTGGAGTCTCCCGTTATCTGCTTCCATCCGCACGGGGTTACGAAAATGAAACGACACGCACGGAGCCTTATGACATTCCTGGTCGTAACAGGCGTCTTGTCCTGCCTCACGCTTAACACGCGGGCCGATGAACCCGCTGTCGCGGAGACGTCCACCACTACCGCCACACAACCCGCCACCGCCGCCGAGGCAGCCGACCCCACCGCCCCGATGCGCGAAGAGGCGGCCGTCGCTTACGGCGAGCTGGCCGAGGCGTATCTGAACAATGAGTGGGACACCGTCGAAGAGATGCAGCGGTCGATCCGCAGACACATCCGCTTCCTGGATCGCCAGCAGCGCATGGACGTCACTTACATCCAGAAAAATGTCGATGACTTCAGGCCCAGGTGGTGGAGCAAGTGTTCAAGCTCGTCGAACATCAGCTTCAAGGCCGGTATATGGAACCGCCCCCTGATGGCAAACTACATGCCGACCCAGACGCTCGGTGCCCAGTCGGTCCGCGCCAAAGGCGAGGTCCGCATCGACCGTCGCGGCAACGTCGAACGCACGATCACCGGGCTGGACGTCATCGTGACCTGGAAGCCCGGCATGGTGAACAGCACCACGCCCGGCACCGGCAAGCTCGCCGAGGTCCATGACATGAAACTCGGCGAACTGGGCGAGGTCATCGTCTGGCACGAGTTGGGCCACTGCTACATCACCAACTACCTGCCGATGGACCACGTCGTGGAGTTGTACGAGAACCACGGCATGCTCTTCAGCCACCTCCAGGAGTTCTACGCCGACCTCACCGCGATCCAGCATTCAAGCCCCAAGGCCCGTCGGATCGCTTTGATTCTTCGGCTGGAAGGCCTCGACCGCTACGACGCCGCCGAGCAGCACGCCCGCGCCTCACACGCCATCGGGTCGATGATCCTCTTTGAAGCCCTGGAGAACCCCGACGACTGGCCGAGCCTGCACTTCCCGCCGAGCGTTCCGGGGCAGCAGGTCGAGCTGAACACCATCATCTACCTCTACGAACACATGGACCCCAAATGGACGGTCAAAGAGGCCCGGGCCTTACGCGAGTTGGCAGGCGACTATATCAAGAAATACGGCGAGAAAACCCTGCGGTCCAAGGGGATGGTGACGCTGCCCGAGAGGTACAAGTTCAGCCTGATGGCCGGGCAGGACCACGAACACCAGGCCGAACGCGACGCCTATGTGACTGAAAAGTTGAAAGCCCTGATCGAGTCCGGCCGGGCCGACACGCTCGCCGAAGACGAGGCCTACGACCCGCCGCTACGCCGCCCGCTCCGCGACGGCGAAGAATACGTCCGCACCGCGGATGACCGTCGGATCGATATCCCGTTTTGAGCTTTGATTGGAGCCAGATTTGGCACAGCGAAGCTTTGCAATAGTATTCGTGTTGTTTCTTATTGGGTGCCAAACCTCTAATAAACAAGATGCTGGGCCGATTGTTATCACCAATCCATCCGAGCTAACGGCGTATATTGGTGAAGTTGTCACGATAAGAGGTGAGGTTTCATATACAAAAATACCTCAGATTATTGGTGTCGATGTTGCGTCGAGCAACCCGGATTTACGTGGGAAATATGCTGAGGCCACCGGTTTACTACTTAGCTGGACGGTGACGAAGGAACAGCTTGAAGAATCACAGCGATTACACGGACCAATTGCTAATCGCGGGCCAGGTACGTTTCTAAAATTGAATTCACCGGGTACGTATTACCTCGCTCAGGTACGCGAAGTTAATCCTTGACGACGCAATTACTTCATTGCTACATCTAGCGCCCCGCTCTGCGCCAGCAGGATCGTCAGCGTGATCGTGATCGGCGACAGCAGGGTCGAGTAGAAGACGCTGCGTGCGACGAACGCCGGGTGGTTGTCGAACTCCATGCACATCAGCAGGCAGTTCACCGCCGTGGGCATCGAGGTGCTGATCAGCAGGACCTGCGCGACCGGGCCGGTCCAGCCCAGCATTTTTAACAACGTGAACCCGACCAGCGGCCCGGCGACCAGACGTAGCAGGACACTTGTTGCGACCGGGCCCTTGCCTTCGCCGCGCTCGACCAGCGCGAGCTGAGCGCCGAGCGTCACCAGCGCGACGACGATAAACCCATTTTTAGCAAACACAATCGTGTCCCAGAAGGGTGACAGGAAACGCGCGGCCCCGGCCGCGTTGTCCCCCAACTGGTTCCGGATGAAGATCGTCAGCAGGCCGGCGGTGAGCGCATAAATCGGCGGGAACCGTACGATCTGCAAAAGGGTCTTACGCCACTGCCCGTCGGCGGGCTTGCCGGCGGCGAGCAGGACGCCGAAGCTGAACGTCGTGACGTTCTGCACGATCAGGACGAAGACCTGGAGGCTGGTCGCGCCGTTGCTGCCGAAGGTGGTGTTGCGGAAGGCGAGTTCCTGGACGGGCAGGCCGTAGTTCCCCGAGTTGTAGAAGATGCTGGTCATCAGCATCGCCCGGCGTTGGTCGGCCGGGACGCCGCGCAGCTTGGCGACCGTATAGGTCAGCCCGGCCCAGACGCACATCGCCCCGAGCGTAAACCCGACCATCCTCCCCACGTCCCCGGCGGCCAACTCCGAGTTCACCACCGAGAAGTACACGATCCCCGGCACGACCAGGTAAAAATTCAGCCGAACCATCGTCGGCATGTGCAGCCCCAACCGCTTCTGGAGCGTGAACCCGATCCCCACCAGCAGCATCACCGGCAGGACGATCGTCCAGGCGATGTTCAGGATGTCCGCGAAGATCGGCATGGGCGGATAGTGTAACGTAGCGCTGTGTATTTCGCGGTGAACTCTTGTATATGATGTTTGTATGGCAACCAATCGCTCCATCCTGCACGTCGACATGGATGCGTTTTTTGCGTCGGTGGTGCAGCTGGATCAACCCGAGCTAAGAGGCAGGCCGGTGCTGACCGGCGGGGACGGGCCGCGGGGGGTGGTGTCGGCGGCGTCTTATGAAGCCAGGACGTTCGGGTGCCATTCGGCGATGCCGATGGCGCAGGCCAAGCGGCTGTGCCCGGCCGCGGTGGTGGTGAAGGTGCCTGGCGAGCGAATCAGGCATTTCAGCTCGGCGGTGTTCGAGATCTTCGAGACGGTGACCCCGCTGGTCGAGCCGTTGAGTGTGGACGAGGCGTTCCTGGACGTGACCGGGTCTGCGCGCCTGCTGGGGGACGCGGAAACGATCGCTAAGAACATCCGTGCGCAGATCAAGGGTGAACTCGGGCTGACCGCGTCGGTGGGGGTGTCGTTCAACAAGTTCCTGGCGAAGCTGGCGTCGGACATGGATAAGCCCGACGGGCTGACGGTTATTTGGCCGGGGGATGTGGAGCGTGTGCTGCCGCCGCTGCCGATCCAACGGATGTGGGGCGTGGGGCCTGCGACCGCGGAGAAGCTGACCCAGCAGGGCGTGCGGAACTTCGGCGACTTAAGCTCACTGTCCCGTGAAGAGCTGGACATGCGCTTCGGTAAGTACGGCGACCGGTTCTACCGGCTGTCGCGCGGGCTTGATAACCGTCCGGTCACGCCCGACCACGAGGCCAAGTCGATCGGGCAGGAGCAGACGTTCGGGCAAGACGTGGAAGATATTGAGCACGTGCGTTCGGTCCTGCTCGGGCAGGTTCTGCAGGGCGGGCGTCGGCTCGGTAAGCACGGTGTGAGGGCGCGGGGCATCGGCCTGAAGATCCGATTCGGCGACTT
>JAJDCW010000330.1 GCA_029260635.1 Phycisphaeraceae bacterium
TTATGCGCCGTGACGCCGGCGTCTATGCCCGAGGCAAGGTACGTCACCCCGACCACAAGACGATCGTTCTGAACGTCTGGCACGAGGTGGCGATGAATACCGAATCACGGGCCAAGGCGATGCAACATGTGGCATTCCTCGATTAACCCCCAACCCCGACTCGCCGGAAGAGGTGCCGGCGAGTCGATTTCAATACATCCTTCCGCTCTTGTATGGCCGGGTAGCCCAGTGGCGAGGCGGCGGGCTGCAACCCCGTTCAGGTGGGTTCGATTCCCACCCCGGTCTTTGATGTATGGAAGGTGAACCCGCGAGGTGCGGGCCCCGGCTGCTAACCGGGCGGGGCCCTTAGGGTCTGTGGATCGTGCCCACCGCCTTCCGCTTTGTAAGTGATTGCCCCGGTGGTCGATGGGTAAGACGCCGGCCTCTCAAGCCGGAGGACCGGGTTCGATTCCCGGTCGGGGTATTGCAAGTGAATACGGAAGGTGACGTTCGCCAATGGGGCGGCCCCCGTCTCGAAAACGGGTGGAGTGTGACAGCTTGGGGTTCGAGTCCTCCGCCTTCCGCTTGTGGGAGCTATTAGCAGTTAGCTATTAGCAAATAGCCAGAGAAGTAGAAAGGCATTCTCCGTGCTAACGGTTAAAGGCTCATAACTAACCGCTCCATACGAGGTGGTTGGGCATTGGCAGGCCCCGCTGGTTGTAATCCAGCCGTCGAAAGACCCTGGCGGTTCAACTCCGTCCCGCCTCATTCCCCCGGTCCCCAGCCCCCGGAGTTGTTCCCCCGTGATCTCGGCGCGTATTGAAACGCTACAGATCTCTGGGGAAACCTTTCCGGGGGCGGGTTCGAGCCCCGGGAGGGCGATTTCGTTGATTGGCTATCTATATAGATAGGAGTGATAGATAGGAGTGTTTCGTGGAGCGTGTGCGTGAGATGATGAGCATCGGCAAGCTGGCGGACCGGTACGGGGTCTCGCCCGAGTCGTTGCGTGTCTGGGAGCGGGCGGGGCTGATCCCCGCTGCGTTCCGGACCGTTGGCGGGCACCGTCGTTACGGCCCGGAGCATGTCCGTGCGCTGGACCGGGTCATGCGTGCGGAGGTGGCGGGATAGGCTGTGACTTCTCTTCAGAATCAGATACCTACCCGAGATTGCGAAAATGAGCGTATAAGCAGTTTATCTTCACACTGGCCGATCCCCTCGGCGCTGGGTTACAATGGCGTGTCCGTCATGGCCGGCAACGGGGGGATGGGTCGGTGCGTTTGTTGTTACGTCGGCGGACCGTATTAATGTGTACCAGAGCCGATATGCAAGCCGACGAACCGACCCAACCCGAACACATCGAACCGCTGCCCTATCAGCAGGCGGTGGTCGCATACCTCAAGCGTGAGGAGCAGGAGCTCTGGGAGTGGTTCTCATCCCACAAGGTCCGTACGGAGTACACCGACGCGGTCCGGCTGGACCTGTTGAAATCAACGTATCGCCTGGATCGGGAAGCGTACGAGCAGCTTTATGATTTAGCTGATCGCGCGGCGAAGTTGCTTGGGCTCGACGTGCCGATCACGTTCTACCAGGCCCAGAACAATGCGCAGATGAACGCGGGGGTCGCCTTTATCCCGGGCGAGGCCCACATCACATTCAGCGGGTCGGTCCTCCAGACGCTCAACGAGACAGAACTATTTGCCGTCGTTGGACACGAGATGGGGCATGTCTCCCTGTGGGAAGGCTGGGGCTACGACTACCTGATAGCGGACCAGATCCTCTCTGCCATGTCGGTTGATCAGTCGGCGGCGGAGGTCCATCTGGCGAGCGCGCGGTTTAACGCGTTATTCATGGAGGTCTACTGCGACCGTTGTGCGTTGAAGATCACGGGAGATGCGGCGTCAACGATCTCCATGCTCGTGAAGATCGAGACGGGGTTGAAAGAGGTCAGTGCCGAGAGCTATATCAAGCAGGCGGAAGAGATCTTCGCGAAGGGGGCCAGTGGAACCGGGGGGACCGAACGGCTGACCCACCCGGAGTGCTACATCCGGGCGAGGGCGATAAATCTCTGGCAGGCCGGCGCAGACCAGGCGGACCGAACCATCGAGCAGATGATCCGTGGCCCGCTGGCGCTGGACAGCCTGGACCTGATCGGCCAACAAGAAGTCGCCCGCATGACACGCACGGTCGTGGATGAATTGATCGCGCCCAGCTGGTTCCGCTCCGACACGGTTTTAGCGCACGCCCGGACGCTGTTCGAAGACTACGAAGTCCCTAAAGCAAACGGAAGCGGTACAGATCAAAAGTCGGGGCACGGCATAAAAACAATCCTGCACGAATGCGATCCACAACTACGCGATTACTTCTGCTACCTGATACTCGACTTTGTCTCCGCCGACCGGGACCTGGAAGATGCACCCCGCGCCGCCGGCGTGTTGTTCAGCCAACGCTACGGGTTTGCCGACCGGTTCGGTGAGGTCATGGTCAAGGAACTGGGTCTGCGTAAAAAGCAGCTGGAGACGTTAACCCAGAAAGCCCAGTCGATCCTGGATCAGGCCGAGCGGTCGGGGGGTGACGTATGACCTCGTTCCAGGAATTTTTACGCAAACGTTTAGAGACCGGCGGGTTCACCACAGAAGACGCCCTGGCGAGTTTCCTGCCGCTGCTTGGGCAGGTCGTCGAAGCACACGCACAGGGCCGGGTCGCGCCGCTTGAGGGGATCGATGCGTTGCATGTCCAGGGGGTGCAGGTCTGGTTCGAAGAGGCGAACCTTAAAGATCCAAGCATGAACCGTTCAGCGTTGCGTCGGCTGGATCGTCCAAAGGCTTTGCGCGTCGAAGTCATGGACAAGGTCCGCCGAACTACTGAAGTGAGCGACGGCATCACGGGTGTGCAAGACCTCAGCGTGGGCGACCGCGCAGAGTCCATCGAGTCGCCGGTCTACCTGCCGGGGTATATCAGCTGGGATCATGCCGTAGGTTGCCACGACCCCTTGACCGACGTATTCAGCCTGGGGCTGGTCCTCGCGTCGATGGCGTGCGGGCTTGACTTCAGCGACCGAAAAGACATCGAACTATTCGCACGCAGCCGCCGCAACCTGTTCGCTATCAACCGTCACCTGCACCCGGTCGTCGTCAAGGCCATCCTCAAGATGACGGAACTGAGTCGGCACGACCGCCCGCAGGACCTCGGCCCGATCCTGTATGCCCTGACGCATTACCGCGATCAGGAAACCGACATCGATATCGATCTGCTCCAGGACCCGGACTTCGAGAGCAAGCCGCTGCTGGATAAACAGAAAGCCGTCCTCGGCAAGCTCCAGGACCGGCTGTTCGAGATCTCGCGCCGCAACCGCCTGCTGCACTTCCGTCAGACAAGCCAATCGGTCAACCTGACACACGCGTCGGTGCCGTTGTCGTTTGATATCCGTAGCATCCGGCCGGACCACATCCTGGTCTGGGGGGATAAGTTCCGCAAGGACATCCTGGCTGAGAAGCCGATCGACCTGAACAAGTACCTGAATTTCCGGGAGGCGTTGTACCTTCCAGGTGGGTTGGACCGCATCCGTACCGAGGCAAAGCGGGATCAGGCGGAGTTCGGTCTGTCTCAATTGCGGCTTGTGTTGTGTTTCTTGAAGTGGGCAGACCTCAAGGACCCCTCGCACCCAAGATTCACATCGCCTTTGATCTTGTTGCCGGTCGAGTTGCTCAAGAAGAAAGGCGTCCGCGATACCTACTGGGTCAAGCCCCACGGGACCGAGGCCGAGGTCAACCCGGTTGTCCGCCATCAGTTCAAGCAGCTCTACGGCATCAACCTGCCGGAAACGATCGATCTGAACGAGACCGACCTCGAAGAATTCCACGCGACGCTTCAAGCCGCGGTACAGGCGTCGGACCCCGCGGTCTCATTGGAGCTGTTGAAGAAGCCGCGGATCGACCTGATCCACGACCTGGCCCGCCGCCGGCTGGACCAGTACAAACGCCGTGTCCGCCGGTCCGGCCGGAAGCTGCGCAGCTTCATGGATCTGGACTACAGCTACGACCCGGCCGACTTCAAGCCCTTGGGCGTGCGCATCTACAACGAGATGATCCGCACCCCCGACACGAATATCCGCAGGATCATCGAGCAGGCACCGCGGGCAAGGAAGTTTGTGGCCCCCGACAATTCTGAACGGTCGGTGCAGAAGGGTAAGCATTTCTACAGCCTGCGTGACGAGCAAATCGCGGACCCGTACAGCTGGGAGTTCGACCTGTGTGCGATCACGCTCGGGAACTTCAAGTACCGCAAGATGTCGCTGGTGCGCGACTACACCGCGCTACTTGACGAGCCGAGAGACAACCCGGCGTTTGACGCGACGTTCTCACTCGCACCTCGTCCGATGGATACGGGCGATCAGGGACCGGCCGATCTGGAAGAGCGTTACCACGTTGTGCCCTGCGACACGACGCAGGCGTCGGCGGTCGCGTTGTCCCACACCGGGACCAGTTACATCATCCAGGGGCCGCCGGGCACGGGAAAGTCGCAGACGATCACGAACCTGATCGCCGACTACATCGTGCGCGGCAAGCGCGTGCTCTTCGTATGTGAGAAGCGCGCGGCGATCGATGTGGTTTATCACCGCCTCAAGGAGCAGGGCCTTGGCGACCTGGCCTGCCTGATCCATGACTCGCAGGCGGACAAGAAAGCCTTCGTGATGGACCTCAAGCAGACCTACGAATCATTCATTGATCGGCGTGATGCCCGGCTGAATAAGTGGAAGAAGAAACGCCTGGAGGTGATCCAGTCCGTCCGTGATGAGTTGCAACCAATCGCGAAGTTCAATGAGGCGATGGTTTCATCACCGAAGGCGGCGGGTGTTGAGTTACACGATCTGGTACGTCGTGCGATCGGGTTATTTGAAGACACACCCGACCTCACCGCCCTGGAGCTTGAACGGTATCCACATTATTCGGTGTGGGAGTCGAGCCGTGGCAGGATCGAAGACCTGACCGACGCCTTAAAACCGATCCAGCCCGACCTCGTGCTCGCTAATCACCCGCTCCACCTGCTCAACCCCCGGTTGTGTGATGTAACACAGCCGATGAATCGGGTCAGCGAAGGGCTGGAGTCCGCCAACAAAACTTTGAACGACATTAATGAATCGTTCGAAGCCAACGACATTGAGCCTGAGCGCTGGGGGAGCCTCAGTGACTTGATAGCGGTCGCCGAGCACGCGGTGTCATTGCGTGGGCTATCCAGTCTTGGCCTTCTTGGCTTGTTGGATGAAGACAGTGTGCCCGCGCGTGAGTTGTCCGACGTCAAGCGTGATTACGCCAAGCTGGCCAAGGCGCATGCCGAAGCCGAAGAGGCCGCCGGTGCGTGGAGGCAGAAGCTGCCCGAGGCCGAGATCGCGGGTGCGATTGAGCAGGCCAAGGCCTTGCAAGGCAGGTTCACCTCATTGTTCAAACCCGCGTGGTGGCGGCTGCGTGGGGTGATGTATCGCAGTTACGACTTTAATGCCCACGTCGTCACGCCGACCTGGGCGCAGGTGTTGGGGTATCTGCAGAATGTTTACCAGGCCGAGGCGCAAGCCCAGGCATACACGGACGGGGTCAGGGAGCGGTACGGGTTTAAGGGCGGCCTCGACGCGTTCTTGGCCGAGCTTGATGAACTCACGCGTCGCGCCGATGCCTTGCCTGAGCCACTCAAAGAAACCCACCGTGCCTGGATAACTTCGGATTCCTCGGATCGTAAAGTGCAGACGCTCGCGGGGCTGTTCGGTGATTTAAGCAGGCTCACTTCCGAGCTGGACTCGATTATCGACGGGTATCGGGGGCTGTCACTCCCAGACTTATCGAAGGAGCTGGTCGGGATCGAAGATTCGCTGGACGCGTTGCCCGAGTTTATCGATTGTTTGAACGCGTTATCCAACCTGCCGGACGAACTATCCAGAATCTTCCGTAAGCAACGGCTAACGCCCAGGCAGATCGAGGCGGCCTGCGCGAAGCGGAGCGTTGAGCACCTGCTGAGGACCGAGCGGTCGGTGAATCGTTTTTCCGACAACGCCCGCCGCGTGTGCCTTGATCGGCTGGCCAAGTGCTATAAGGAATGGGAAAGCCTCAACGCACACGTCGTGCTGGAAGGCGTCACCCAGCAGTTTCTGGATCATGTCAAGGTCTCATCACTGCCCACCGCGGAGCTGACTCAGGAACAAAAAGCCTTTAAAAAATCTTACAACAAGGGCCGGCGTGAAGTCGAGCACGAGTTTGGCAAGTCGATGCGTTACAAACCGATCCGCGACCTGACCACGGGCGACTCGGGCCTGGTCGTGCGCGACCTCAAGCCGGTCTGGCTGATGAGTCCGTTGAGCGTGTCGGACACGCTGCCGCTTGACCCCGACGCGTTCGACGCGGTGATATTTGATGAGGCGAGTCAGATCACACTCGAAGAGGCGATCCCTTCGGTGTTCCGGGCGCGTCAGGCGATCGTGGTGGGTGATGAGATGCAGCTGCCGCCAACGAACTTCTTCTCCGCTAAGCAGAGTGATGAGGATGACCCGTTATGGATCGAAGACGAAGGCCAGGCGGTGGAGTACGACCTGTCCAGCAGCAGCTTCCTGAACCACGCCGCGTTAAACCTGCCATCCCGGATGCTGGGCTGGCACTACCGCAGCCGATCGGAGTCGCTGATCAGCTTCTCGAACTGGGCGTTTTATCAGGGGCGGCTGATCACGATCCCAGACGAGCAGGTCGGGGAGGTTGAACGGCGGCCTATCGAGATCGATACACCGGAGGTCGGCGATGAGAACGCGCGGTATATCCTGGATCGGCCGGTCGGGTTCCATTATCTAAAGGACGGTGTGTACCTCAAGCGGCGCAACCGCGACGAGGCGGACTACATCGCGCACCTGGTCCGGGGTCTTTTAAACAAGGGGAACGGGCTGAGCATCGGGATCGTCGCGTTTTCCGAGGCGCAGCAGACCGAGATCGAAGAGGCGCTCGAGCGTCTCGCCACGGAGGACCGAGTTTTCAAGACGCGTCTGGATGCCGAACTGGAGCGCGAAGATGATGGTCAGTTCGTCGGGCTGCTGGTGAAGAATCTCGAAAATATCCAGGGCGATGAACGCGACATCGTCATCATGAGTGTGTGCTACGGCTACGATAACAACCGCAAGATGCGGATGAACTTCGGCCCGATCAATCAGAGCGGCGGGGACAAACGCCTGAATGTGGCTTTCTCAAGGGCCAAGCAACGGATGGTGCTGGTCAGCTCGATCCGTGATACGGATATCACGAACGACTACAACGACGGCGCAAGCTGCCTGAAGCATTACCTGCGTTACGCCGAGGCGTGTTCGCGGGGCGACGCACAGACGGCGTCGCAGACACTGAATGACATGGCGGTCTGGCGGGACGAGTCAGATCACATGGAAGGCGAAAGTGGTGACGTCGTGGCCGAATCAATCGCACGCGAGTTTAGTCGGCGCGGCTACCGGGTTGACCGTGGGGTCGGGCAGTCGGCGTTCCGCTGTGATCTGGCGTTGGCCCGGGAGGGCGACGAGATTTACCGCGTAGGTATCCTGATCGACCACGCCCAGTATTACGAGCAGACCGACCTGATCGAGCGCGATCTTGTCAAGCCGATGTTGTTGAACATCTTCGGCTGGCGTATCGCGACCGTTTTGGCCAAGGACTGGTACGAGGATCGTGATGGCGTGATCGAGCAGATCGAGCGTGTGATCGCGGGGGGCGGGGGGTAATGCCTCGGGGGCTGTGATAGTGATTGTGCGCTAAGCCGCAAGCGGCTAAAGGTTACCATTCAAAAATAGATGGGTACTTAATTGATATCCATCGCGTTTAGGTTTTCCAGGCTGATCTTCAGGCTGTCGAAGGGGTCCAGGTCGCCGTTGTCGCGTTCGATGAGGTACCACTTCACGCCGGCTTCTTTGCAGGCTGCCAGGATGTCGGGCCAGTTGAGGTTGCCGGCACCGACCTCGCACATCTTCTGCTCACGCTCGGATGTGACAGTCATGTCCTTGACGTGCACGGCCGGCAGGCGGCCGGCGAGTCTGCGGATGTAGGCCGCGGGATCGGCACCTGCGTGGGCGACCCAGTAGGTATCCAGCTCGAACCACGCCGAATCATTCAGCCCGTCGATCAGTTTGCTGATGGGCGTGTTCTTCACGTTGATCTTGTCGGGGGCGTCGAACGGGGCCCACTCGTGGCTGTGGTTGTGGTAGCCGACACGCAGGCCCTGCTTGCCGAGGTTCTCGGCGGCTTTATTGAAATCAATGATGAAGTCGTCCCAGGCCTTGGCGTCGGCACCACCGAACCCGCCTAGCGCGGTGAGTTCGCAGCCGAGGATCTGGTGTTCTTCGATCAGGGTCTGGGGCTCGTCGCGCATCTGATCAAAGCCGCGGTGGGTCGCTGCACATACCAAGCCGTTGTCGTCGAGGATCTTACGCAACTCGGTCGGCTCGATCGGCCCCAACGCCGAGGCCTGAACCGCGCCGAAGCCGATCTTGCTGAGTCTCTGGCAGGTCTTGGCGATATCCGCAGGCGTCTTGCAGTGATCTCTGAGGGTATACATCTGTGCGCCAATCTGCGTGGTCATCTTACAACTCCGTGTGCGTGATTAGGCCCGTGGTCTGCCTGTGACGGGGTATCCAATGGCACCAGTTTAGCGATTTGTGTCGGTGATGCCCGGCCAGTCGTCGGTGTGGGGTAGCCGCCTTCATCGTAGACGGACCATAGAACACGGTTTCTGGCAATATATCTATAGAAAGCATCGGCATGTGATGACGATTGCGACACGATCTCTCACATGGACATGAAGTGTTGACTTATCAATTACAGTTAATAAGTTCTGGTTTTAATTTGAACGCACAAGCCGTATAGAATTGCTAGCGAACGACTACTTGCCTTTCGCCAGGTCCACGGCTTCGCTGACTAGCGTCTTGATCTGATCGTACGCGCCTTCGTTAACGAGTTTGCGGTCAACCATCCAACTGCCGCCGCAGGCCAGGACGCTGGGTATGGCCAGGTAGTCCAGCAGGTTTTTAGCCGAGATGCCGCCGGTCGGGATGAATCGGATGCCGCCGTAGGGGGCGCTCAATGCCTTAAGTGTCTTGACACCGCCGTAAGCCTCGGCGGGGAAGAATTTCAGGATGTCCAGACCCAGGCTCCGTCCCAGGTCGATGTCGGTCGGTGTCGCGATGCCGGGGGTGATCGGGACGCCCTGTTCCAGGCAGTACTCAACGACCGGCGGGTGGATGCCGGGGGTCACGACATACGTCGCGCCCGCGCCGATCGCGCGTTTGGCCTGTTCGATGGTCAGCACCGTGCCGGCACCAACGTGCATGCCTTCGTATTGGCTCATGGTTTTAATGGAGGCCTCGGCCGCGTCTGTACGGAAGGTGACCTCCGCGACGGGCAGGCCGCCACCGATCAGGGCCTCGGCCAGCGGGCCGGCGTCATCGGCGGAATCCAGGACGACGACCGGCACCAATCGGTGTTGGGCCAGCGAATTAAGCACCGGGTGTGTGGATGGGGTATTCATGGCTTCTTTGTACGTTTATAGGCGTGGCAGGGTCAAGCCGCCGTCGACCATCAGGACACCGCCGGTCGCGTAAGTCAGCTCGCCACGGGCCAGCACGGCCACCGCTCTGCCGACATCTTCCGGGGTCCCCCATCGTGGCTCGACGGTTAGGCCCTCGGCGATCAATTTATCATACTTTTCAGTCACGCCCGAGGTCATGTCCGTGCGGATCACGCCGGGGCGGACCTCGAAGACCGATACACCGAACTCCGCCATGCGCGCCGCCCAGAGCTGGGTCGCCATCGCGACCCCGGCCTTGCTTATGCAGTAGTCGCCGCGGTTGACCGAAGCGACGGTCGCGCTGATCGAGGAGACGTTGATGATCGCGCCGGTGAAGTCCGCATTGGCTTTGTGCTGCTCGGCCATCCAGTTCGCGGCGGCCTGGGTCAGGAAGTAGGGGCCCTTAAGGTTAATGCTGACCAGCCGATCAAAACTCGCTTCCCCGGCGTCCATGATGTCGGCCCGTTCGCTCGGTGCCACGCCGGCGTTATTAACCAGCACATCCAACCGGCCAAACTTGTCACGGATATCGCTGAGCATCTGTGATCGGTCGGCCGTACTTGCGACATCGGCGCTGCAGTAGAGCACCTCGACGCCCGCCGAACGCAGGCCATCAAGTGTATCCTTCACGTCGGCCTCTTGACGCCGACCGTTGACCACGAGGTTGAACCCGTCGGCGGCGAGCTTCTGGGAGATGCCCAGGCCGATCCCACGCGTCCCGCCGGTGACCAGCGCGACACGCCGCGAAGTAGTAGATATTTGATTCATAACCATGCTCCAATGAAAATCTTAATCTCTACCCTCAGCCCCCGGCTCTGCCGGGGGATTTCGCATTAAAGATAAAACTTCAAGTAAGGCCCGCCCTCAGCCATCCGATGGATCAGCAACGCCAGTTCCAGCAGATGGTAATCCCCCCACAGGCTCGACTCGCTGTGTGAGACCTTGGACCCCTTGGGCACATGGTCCCAGTGGTTGGGCCAGTGGTAGATCGAGTGCAGCAGCAGGCCCTGGTGGTCGCGCTTCGTCGAGAGATAGGGCTCGTTGAACAGTGTGCGCGAGGCGGTCAGGCCGGCCTGGTAATAGGTCTTGCCCTTGCCCGTCTTGCCCAGGTAGTTGCCCAGGCGGATCAGGCCCTGCGCTGCGATGGCCGAGGCCGAGGCGTCGACGGGTTCGTGGTCGTTGTAAGGATCGGCATCGCGCTCTCGCCAGCCGTCCAGTTTCGCCATACCCGGGGCGCCGTCGTCCCAGTAGGTGATGCCGTCGAGCGTGGAGGCTTCCTTGATGTAGTGGTCGCAGGTCTCTTTGGCGTTGCGTTCGTAGATTTTTAGGACTTCGGACTTCGCTAAGCCGCAAGCGGCTTTAAATGTGTTGGCGGGGATGGTTTTGAAGAACTCTAATTCCTCCGCATACCCAAGCATGGCCCAGGCCAGGCCGCGCGTCCACGTGCTGAACGGGCTGTAACCCTGCTGGGTCGAGCGGGCACGGAACGCGCCGTCGTTGCGGTTGAACGTGCCTTCGTGGGCGGTTCTGCCGCGGATGTCGTAGGTGTGTTCGCTGTCGCCGTGGAAGACGATGTATTCGCTGGTGGTCAGGCCGTGGAGGACCGAGCGTTTCAAGAGGTTGGCAGCGCGGTCGCCCTCGTGCATGAGCGTGTGACCCAGTTGCCATGCGACGCCGAGGATGCGCGTCGTACGCATCGTGTCGATGAACAGCGTGTGTGGGCCGTTGAATGAGTAGATGTAGCCCAGCGCAGGTGCGTTGGCGGTGTGCTTGGACTTTACCGGCGGTGTCCCCGCCCAGCGTGTCGCCTGGACCGCGCCCGAGGCAGCGATGGCGTTGCTGTAGGCGACCTCCTCCCAGCCATCATGCTTCATCCGCTTTTCTTTGAGCAGGCGGAGCAGGTTGCCGTAGGTCGAGAGGTTGTTGAAGCCGTGGTCGTGTACACCGATGTGCGTGACGTGCGGGAGCATGTGCTTAAGTGTTCGTCGTTTGCCCAGTTGGATGAGCTTGTCGTCGCGCAACCCGTCGCCGGCCAGGATCATGCAGCCGTACTGGAAGCCCTGGGTCCACTCGGTCCAGCCGCGTGTGGCATATTTCCCCTCGACCGTGAAGACGGGCGTGCCCTTGGCGGGGTCCCACGTGCGGTCGATCAGGCGTGCCTTGCGGGCACCCAGTTCGAACACCCTCCTGGTGCTGGATGTCAGGGAAGCGGGTTTGATTTTCGGGTCGATCTGCATGCCGTGTGCTCCGGCTTTCATGTGGGTGGTCAGGTTGACTGAACAAGTGTGCCAGAAGACCCCCCAATACACAAGCGCCGGACGTATTGTATTGGTGTCTATTTTGGCTAAAATGGTGGGATGGCCCCCGACCCGATCCAGGCCGAAACCACACCCCCCGACGAGGCAGCGGTCAGCGACCTCTGCGCCAAGTTGTTCGCCGAGCCCGCCCGGCTTGACCAGGCGGTGACCCACGCGATCGACCACCGGCTGTACATCGGGCCGCACAGCCACAAGGACCTGATGCAGCTGGACCTGATCACCGGCTGCGAGGGCAGCTGCCTGGTCGAAGGCCAGTGGCGTCGGCTCAACGGCCTGAGCGCCATGGCGACCTACCCCGGCGCTGAGCACGGCTACGAGCTGGTGCCGCACGACCACAGCGCCCGGGTCTACAATATCCGCTTAGCCGTGAAGAATAATTGGACGGCTGTAAGCAACCAGACGCTACAGGCGTGGGTCACCTCGCTGGACCCTGGCCGCGGCCTGGTCCCGGTGATGCGGCTGTTAACCGAGAGCGGTTCTCATATAGAAACTAGGCCTGCGCTGTTGATTGCAAGGTTATCCGAGGCGCTGTGTCTCTGGCCGCGTTCCAGCCAGGGGCCGGGCGATATGCCGCCGGGTTTCTCGATCTCGACCATCCGAGAGTTGGACCACGAGCTGGCCGACGCGATCTCGCATATCCATGAGGATGCGGGACGTCCCCCGACGCTGGATGAACTGGCGGAGATATCCAGTATGTCTCCCAGGCACTTCGCCCGACGGTTTGAGACACTGCTGGGATGCACGCCCCACGCCTACATCACCGCCCGCCGCTTTGCCCGGGCCCGGGAGATGCTGCTCCAGGAACGGTTCAAGACCCATCAGGTCGCGGAGGCCCTGGGTTTCAGCTCCCCGGCGACCTTCTCCCGGTGGTTCAGCCAGCACGCGGGTGTGAGCCCCAGGCAGTACCGCCAGGACCCCCACGTCCTCTAGCCGGGCTGTTGGGTACCTGTCCGGATATGCAAATAATCTTGTCCCCCATGGGCAACGACCCCCGGGCTGCGGCCGCGTATCCTGTAGGGGAATTTTGAGACATTCTTTTTCTGCAGGACCTAGATAATCATGGAAACCCGTCGAATCGGCATCGTGATGAACGGCGTCACCGGACGCATGGGCACCAACCAGCACCTGGCGCGCTCGATCACCGCCATCATCAAGCAGGGCGGCGTCCGTGTCAGCCCGGACCTGACCCTCATGCCCGACCCGATCCTCACCGGTCGGAACGCCAACAAGCTCAAGGTCCTGGCGGACCAGTACGGGCAGGAGGCGATGGGCAAGCCGTTCAAGTACAGCACCGACGTCCCCGGCGTCATGGCCGGAAAAGAAGGTGATTACGAAGTCTTCTTCGACGCCTCGGGCACGCTCCAACGCGCCGGTTTCCTTGAGATGGCGTGTGAATCATCCATGATTAAGGCCGTCTACTGCGAGAAGCCCACCGCGACGGTTTCCAAAGAAGCGGTCCGTCTGGCAAAGATGGTCGAGGGTGCCGGGAAGAAGAACGGCGTCGTGCAGGACAAGCTCTGGCTTTCCAGCTTCCGCAAGATCGCCATGCTCAAGGAGCTGGGCTTCTTCGGCGACATCCTCTCGGTCAAGGGTGATTTTGGCTACTGGGTGTTCACCGGCATGGACACCGACCAGCCCGCCCAACGGCCAAGCTGGAACTACCGCGAAGAAGACGGCGGCGGCATCATGATCGATATGTTCTGCCACTGGGAATACGTCATCACCAACCTCTTCGGCCCGATCAAATCGCTCGTCGCCTACGGCAACACCGACATCCCCGAGCGACGCGGCGAGGACGGCAAGCCCTACAAAGCCACCGCCGACGACTCCGCCTACGCGATGTTCCTCCTGGAAGACGGCACGATGTGCCAGTTCAACAGCTCCTGGTGCACCCGCGTCCGCCGGGACGACCTGCTCACCGTCCACGTCGATGGCACGAAAGGCTCGGCCGTTGCCGGACTGCGCGAAGTCGTCACCCAGAGCGCCGCGAACACGCCCAAGCCCGTCTGGAATCCTGACATCGTTCAGCCGATCGACTTCTACGACGGGTGGAAAGCCGTGCCGAACAATATAGACTACGACAACGCGTTCAAGATCCAGTGGGAGCTTTTCCTGCGTCACGTGGCCCTGGACGAGCCGTTCCGCTGGTCACTGATGGAAGGCGCTAAGGGCGTGCAGCTCGCCGAGCTGGGCATGAAGAGCTGGAAAGAACGCAAGTGGGTTGATGTTGAACCTCTAGACTAAGGTGAGACACATGCCGACTGACCTGAAATACCTCGCCGTCCACACGATGACCAACAAGCCCTGGACGCTTCGGCAGTGTGTCGATGCGTACTCACAAGCCGGCATCGGCGGCGTCAGTGTCTGGCGGAACGTGATCGAGCCGATCGGTGTGGATGAAGCGGCGCGTATGCTCAAGGACAGCGGCATGAAGGTGCCTGCCCTGGTGCGTGGCGGCTTCTTCCCCGCAGCCACGTCTTCGGACCGGCAGAAAGCGATCGACGAAAACCGCCAGATCATCGACGAGGCCGCCGCGATCGGCGCGGAGATGGTCGTGCTCGTCGTGGGCGCTGTCCCGGGCATGTCGCTGGCGGAAGCGCGCAAGTATGTGGCGGACGGGATCGGGGCGCTGCTGCCACAGGCGGTTGACCGGAACATCAAGCTGGCGATCGAGCCGCTGCACCCGATGTACGCGGGCGATAAATCGTGTATCAATCGGATGCGCGAGGCCCGGGAAGTCTGCGAACAGCTACGCAGCCGGATGGTTGGGATCGCGGTCGATGTGTATCACGTCTGGTGGGACCCCGACCTTCAGGCCGAGATCGAGTTGGCTGGCAAGCAGCACACACTATTCGGCCTACACATCTGTGATTGGCGCCTTAACACCCGCGACCTGCTCACGGATCGCGGCCTGATGGGGGACGGCTGTATCGATATTAATAAGATCTGTGGCTGGGCACGCGCCGCAGGGTTCAAGGGCCTGGATGAAGTTGAAGTGTTTTCCGACAACTATTGGGCGATGGATCAGGACGAATACCTTAAACTGATCGTCGAGCGTTACCAGGGCTTGAACGTCTAGTTGTAAGGCAGCGTACCATGCAAACACTCGTCCTAGATGAACCCGGCCGATTGTCGCTCGTGGACACCGCCGAACCCGGCACGCCAGGCGACGGCCAAGCCCTGATCCGCATCCGCCGGATCGGCATCTGTGGCACGGACATCCACGCGTTCCGTGGTGAGCAGCCCTATTTCAGTTACCCGCGAATCCTCGGCCACGAGTTGGGGGCCGAAGTCGTCAAGGTCGGTGGGGGGGTAACGAATGTAACGCCGGGTGACCGGTGCGCCGTCGAGCCATACATGACCTGCGGCGATTGCCCGCCGTGCCGTGCGGGAAAAACAAACTGCTGCCAAACACTGAAGTGTCTGGGTGTTCAGACCGATGGCGGGATGCGCGAGTTGATCGTCGTCCCCGCGGACAAGCTGCACCCGTCAGATAAACTGGATTTCGAGACGTTGGCCCTGGTCGAGACACTCGGCATCGGCAAGCACGCCGTCGATCGCGCGGCACCGGCTAAAGGTGATCGAGTTGCTGTCATCGGGCTGGGGCCGATCGGTTTGACGGTCGCAACATTCGCACAAGTAACTGGGGCCGAGGTGGTCGGGATCGATGTCAGCGATAAGCGGGCCGAGTCGGCACGCGATCTCTTAGGTATCCAGACGCTGGTCTTGGATAGCGACAAGCCCATCCATGAGCAGTGGTCGGATGTGCAGGGGGAACTGCCACTGGTCGTCTTCGATGCCACCGGCAACCGCACGTCCATGCAGCAAGCTTTCCGTCTGCCCGTCAGCGGTGGCCGGCTGGTCTTTGTCGGCATTGTGCTGGGTGAAGTCGCGTTCGACGACCCCGAGTTCCATCGAAAAGAATTAACCCTGATGAGCAGTCGGAACTCGACCGGCCGAGACTTCCGAGAGATCATCGATCTCATCGAGGCCGGCCGCGTGGATGTGTCCAAGTGGGTCACACACCGAAGCGATCTTGCGGCATGGCCTCAAGCGTTCGAGAGCTGGTTGGCGCCCGGTTCGGGGCTGATCAAAGGTGTTGTTGTGATATGATCTACCCTGATCGGAAGCGGTCACCGGCCGTATGAAATACCAAGGAGAATCTGCCCGTGTCTTTGTCCCCCCGCCCCGCCTCCGATTGTGAATTAGACCTCGTATCTTTGGGTGAGTGCATGGTGCGTCTGTCGCCGCCGGGGCACGGGCGGGTCGAGTTTGCAAAGTTGCTGGAGGTCCACGTCGGCGGCGGCGAGTTCAATGTCTCGTACGCGCTGTCACGCCTGGGCCTGCGCACGGGCTGGGTCGGGGCACTGGTCGATAACCCGGTCGGCAAGATCATCCTCAACCACGCCAAAGCCGGCGGGGTCGATACCTCGGACGTGATCGTGCTTCCCTACGACGGCGTCGGCCGGGACGCACGGGTCGGGCTGAACTTCACCGAGGTCGGCGCGGGTGTGCGTGCCAGCGTGACGATGTACGACCGCGGCCACAGCGCGACATCAAAAATGAAACCCGGCGACGTCGACTTCAAGAACCTGTTCGCTAAACGCGGCGTCCGCTGGCTGCACACCGGCGGGATCTTCACCTGCCTCAGCGAATCCGCAAAGCTTGTCGCGGCCGAGGCGCTCAAGGCGGCGCACGAAGCCGGCACCATCGTGTCCTACGACCTGAATTTCCGCTCCAAGCTCTGGTCCAGCGAGCAAGCCATCGCCGCGACTAAGCCGTTGGTTAAGTACATCGACTGCCTGATCGGCAACGAGGAAGACTTCCAGAAGGTCCTGGGCTACGAGGTGCAGGGCGCGGAGGATGAGAACCTCAAGGAGCTGCCGATCGACAGCTATAAGCAGATGGTCCGCCGGGTCGCGAAGGACTACCCGAACCTGAAGGTGATCGGGACGACGCTGCGCGAAGTCCTCAACGCCAGCGAGAACAACTGGTCGGCGATCCTCTACTGGGCCGAGACCGACACGTTCTACCAGGGCCCGAGCTTCGACCGGCTGATCATTGAAGACCGCGTCGGCGGGGGCGACGGTTTCGCCAGCGGCTTCGCCTACGGGTTCCTGACCGGCGCCGACCCGCAGACCGCGGTGGACCTGGGCACCGCCCACGGCGCACTCTTGCAGACCACCCGTGGCGACACATCTGAAATCACACTGAAAGAGCTTAAACACGTCGCATCCGGCGGCGGGGCGAGGATTATCCGGTAACGGCCAGATAATATTATTTCACGCAATCGTTACGCCAGACTAAGAGCAAGCACATGATCGATTTACGACCCGACAGCCGATACGCCATGGTGATCCCCACGAGCATGGGGACGCGACTGACGCCTGTTGACGGCCAGCCTTTTCATTGCAGCGACACCTTCAAGATACAGGCCACCAGCGCTGAATCCAATGTCGGCAGCGTGGCGTCGTACCTGGGCATGCGCGTGAAGATCCTCACGGCGTTTGTGAAAGACAGTCCGATGTCACGGCTGATCAAGGACAACCTCGCGGGCCGTCACATGGAATACGAGGGGAAGGATTTCGAACAGGACGGTCCCTGGGGTTACCGTCACCAGATCAATCTGGCAGACAGCGGCGCAGGTTCGCGTGGGCCTCGGGTCGCCAACGACCGCGCCGGTGAGGTCGGTCGGATGCTCGACGCCAAGGACTTCGACCTCGACAAGCTCTTCGGTCAAGACGGCGTGCAGGTCGTTCACCTCTCAGGCCTGATCGCAGCGCTGTCGCCTGAGACCAGCCGGTTCTGTCTGGACGTCGTGCGTACCGCGAAGAAGAACGGGACACGTATTTCATTTGACCTGAACCACCGCGACTCTTTTTGGAAGGGGCGTGAAGCCGAGCTGGCCGAGGTGTTCCGTGAGATCGCCAGCCAGGCAGACATCCTGGTCGGCAACGAGGAAGACTTCCAGCTCTGCCTGGGCATCAAAGGCCCCGAAGCCGGCGGCAAGGGCATCGACGCCAAGATCGACAGCTTCAAAGAAATGATCGGCCGGGTGAAGAAAGCCTTCCCCGATACCAGTGTCTACGCGACGACACTGCGGGAGGTGGTGAGCGCAAACCTTCACCAATGGGGTGGCATCGTCTCTGCCGGAGACGACTGGCACGTCATCAAGCCGCGTGAGATCGGCGTGGTTGATCGTATCGGTGGCGGTGATGGGTTCGCGGCGGGCCTGCTTTACGGCATCCTCAAGCAGTGGGAATCCGAAAAATGTGCCCAGTTCGGCTGGGCCAGCGGCGCACTCGCCGCCACCATGCTCACCGACTACGCACAGCCCGCCGACGAAGCGCAGGTCTGGAGCATCTGGCAAGGCAACGCACGGGTGCAACGCTAACCCAACGGGTGAGTCACCATGAGTCACAGCCTGCACATCGGCGGCGAAAGCCTGGTCATCACGCCGCATGACCTCGAATCGCACCTCGATCAGTTCATCGAGCGCGAATTGCAAGGCGTCTCTCGGTTGATGATCCTCCCGCCGGACATTACCCGCCTGAACTCCCGCGCCGGCGAGATCACGGCCTACCTCTGGAAACGCCTGCACCAGAAGGTTCACATCGACATCATGCCCGCATTGGGCACGCATGTACCGATGACCGAGTCGCAATGCGTTCGGATGTTCGGCGACGCGATACCGATGGATCGTATCCTGCCACACCGCTGGCGGACCGACCTTAAAACCCTTGGCGTGCTCAGCGCCGATGAGATAAGTGAACTCTCCGATGGCCGGTTCGCCGAGCCGATGCAGGTTGCCGTCAACAGCCAGTTGTTCGACGGCAACTACGACATGATCCTCTCCGTCGGACAGGTCGTGCCACACGAGGTCATCGGTCTGGCCAATTACACCAAGAATATCCTCATCGGTGTCGGCGGCAAGGACACGATCGACAAGTCCCACTTCCTGGGCGCGGTCTGCGGCATGGAGTCGATCATGGGCCGGGTCGATACCCCGGTCAGGCGGGCGCTAAACACCGCTTTTGACCGCTTCATCCGTAACACCCTGCCGATCCAATTCTGCCTGACCGTGGTCGGCACGCAGGACAGCGACACGGTATTGCGCGGCCTGTACTTCGGGGGTGACGACCAGACCTTCCAGGCCGCCGCCGAATTGAGTCGTCAGATCAACTTCCAGGTGCTGGACGAACCGATCAAGCGCTGTGTGGTCTACCTCGACCCCGAGGAGTTCCACACCACCTGGCTCGGTGACAAAGCCATCTACCGCACGCGCATGGCGATGGCGGATGATGGCGAGTTGATCGTCCTCGCCCCCGGGCTCAGCGGCTTCGGTGAGGACCCGCAGATCGATCAACTCATCCGAAAATACGGCTACCACGGGACTTCGCAGACCCTGGCCGCAGTTGAATCCGACACCGAGCTTGCGGGCAACCTCTCCGCCGCCGCCCACCTGATCCACGGCTCCACCGAGGGCCGGTTCAACGTCACCTACTGCCCCGATGATGGTATGACGCAGAAAGAAATCGAATCGGTCGGCTACCGCTACCGCTCCTACGCCGATGCGGCAAAACAATACGACCCCGGAAAACTATCGGCCGGCTGGCACACCGATGTCGATGGTGAAAACTTCTTCTTCGTGCCGAACCCGGCATTAGGTCTGTGGGCCAGCCGTGAACGCCTGCAAGACTGAGATGAAAGTACCCCAACGGGAGTCGAGCCGGGCGAATCATTTTCTGATGTCAGTATCTCTGGGCGAGTTGGGCGTAGTTCTGTACCCCAGGGCAGTGGGGGGGGGCGGTTGGTGCGCCTGATGGTCGCCAGACGGACGACTGACGCGCGGGGCAAATCCCAGCGACCCGGTGTTGTGAAAACAATTATCCAGCGCGCTCAGGCCTACAGGTGGGGGTACGGTTTGGCTCTGAAGTGCGGTCACTTGTCGAAGTGGTTCTGATCGTTTACCCAGACGTTTCCGCTGGCGGCGTGGTAGAGCCAGCCGACATGCGACGCGGGCGACTCGGCCACCGGGGGATTGTTGCCCGTACCCGCCCCGGCCGTCGCGCCACGGTGCGAACCGGTCGGACACGCCGGGATGGCCCTGAGGTAGGTCCCCAGGTTGTAGGTCGGGGTCTTGTTGGCCACCATGGTAGACCCCTCCTCGTTCGTGTACCGTATGAGCCCAGTCAGCGAGACTGGGTATTTGCCCCCATGCTCGGCGGCGTACAGGTCCAACGCGTCCCGCAAGACCCGAAGGTCGGCTATCAGCGCCGCCTCGGACGCCCCCTCGGCGCCACGGCTCATGCGAGGCACGGCGATGGCGCCGATGATCCCGATGATCACCACCACGATCACCAGTTCGATCAGCGAAAAAGCCGAACGGTGCATGGTGGTGAAACGGATTGTCCTCGCTGGCGACATTGGTAGATTCAACGCCCGGTAAAATATAAAACTAAACTGACATCGGTGATATGGCAGTGCTTCTTGAACTCAAGGCCGCCAGTATGATGAGGGTGAGGGCCGTAGAGACACTATAGAACGCCAAGCAATAACAACGCGTGAAAGACTGAGATGAAAGTACCCCCAACGGGAGTCGAACCCGTGTTTCCAGGATGAGAACCTGATGTCCTAGGCCACTAGACGATGGGGGCGTCGGGGCAAGCACTAAAGGATAGGGGGTTTTTCGAGGGCGTCAAGGAATCCGCAGGTGCAGGGGCTTGTCCTGCTCTGTGGCTATTCCGGGGGCCGCGGGTCACCGGGGGTCACCGAGAGGTTACCGGGGGTTACCGGGGGGGTACCGGGGGTCAGGCCTGCCGACGGAGTTGGGCCTGGGCGATGCCAAGCCCTGAGAGGTGCGGGGCCAGGTCTTCCAGGAACCGCTTGCCGTCCTTGGCGTACCCTGCCGTCGGCGCGAGGTCCGGGATGCGTGTGGTGAAGTAGTGGTTGAGCCTTGCCATCATCAGCTCGCGGGTGTACTTGCTGACCATCGACGCCAGCGCGACCGGCAGGTTCGCCTCCTCCGCATCGACCTGAAACGACACCTTCATCGACCGGCCTTTATCAGCATGATCGGTCAGCTCGTAGGCAGAACAGGTCGCGGACTCTTCGATGATGTCGACCTGCACATCCGGGAAGCTCTGGGCCAGCACGTCTCGGTAGCGCGTCCGCCCACCCTGACGGTCGACGACGACGGTGGGGCGGTGCTCGCCGTACTGCTCCCAGATAAGCATCAAGTGCTTGGCGACGAAGGTGAAGCTGGTCGAGGCCTTGGACCGTGTCGCGGCGACCATCCGGTTGAACCGGTCTTCCAAGACCACCGCCGCTCCTAGCCCACCGAGCTGTATGCCGATGCGCTCGGCACAGCCCGCAAGCATCGAGCCCGCGATCGCCAGTTCGCCATCGGTCATCGACGTGGGCATCGACTGCCAGGGGTATTCATCCGTGGGCTCGTACCACGGCATCGCGGTCAGGTCCTGATGAGAGGTCTCCCCGAGCAGGTCCAGCCACCCGTCCAGCGACGTCGGCCGATCCCCGCACAGCCCGGCGAACGCTAAACAACCCGTCTCCAGATGCCTCAGCCCCGAGGCTTTGGTCTTCAGCTTCTTCGAGTCATTGACCACGATCCGACCCGCACGATCGGAGATACGTTTGCACACGGCTTTGCTCAGCCGACGCCAAAGATCAGGCACCGGTGCATCATGCGCCAGCGCGGGCACGACGAACACAGCCCGACCGACCACCAACGGCCCAAGCAACGGCCCGTAACCCGCCTCATCGATACCGGCATACACAAACATCCCCACCACTATAACCGCCCCCGCCCCCGGACCTCGCCCCCGGAACCCAGCCCCGTAACACCGTCTACGCCCCGGCCCCCGGGGTGATTTTCCCCGGTCCAGAGTCAAGTCCCGCCCGGAACTTGTCCGATAAACCCCCGGTAGGTAAACGCCCGGCGTCTATCTATATAGGTAACCCCCCAAGAGGTTCAACGGTTTGAGCAAACCCCAAAACAACACACTCACCCTCCGGGCCCCCCGGAGTCTCCGGGACAAACACCCCGGCCCCACAGGCCGCCCCGGACCCCCCGGGGGCCGGGGGCGCGCCGCCGTCGTGGTCTACCGTGTCCGCAAGGGCCGTGTCGAGTTCCTGCTCGTCTCCCGAAACAGCGACCCCGACCAGTTCGTCCTGCCCGGCGGCCATATCGACCCGGGCGAGTCCCCCAAACAGGCCGCCCAACGCGAGTGCTACGAAGAGTCAGGCGTCGACATCGACCTGATCACAACCCTCTCTAACTACAACCACATCAAACGCCGAGGCACCGTCTACCCCACCCGCGTCTACCTCGCGACCCCCACCGCCATCGACCCCTCCCCCGAAGCCCGCGACACCCGCTGGGTTCGCATCAAAGACATCCTCGCCGGCCACCACAACACCCCCAGCTACGTCCTGGACCTGCTCAAAAAAGCCAACAAACAACTCAACAAACCCGCACGACGCGCCGCGTGAATAGGGCGGCTTGGTAGGTAGTTCGGGAATATCAAGATTTGTAGTGGGTGCATTTGGGATTTCCAAACTAGGGCAGATCGCGTTTTTGTTACCTACAGAACAGGTCAGTCCCATTACATTCCCCAATCAGTCTTCGTAAATCTCACTCATATCAACCCGTACAACATCAGATATGGCAATACGTCGAATTACAGGATCGTCGGCAAGATTTACATATGCCGGGTTCATCTGGAGTAGTTTAACCACGTAATCGACATCCGCTTGTGTAGCGGACGCCGAAACGTGCACCGCAGCAGCCATAGTTAAATCTGATGACTTCGCAGCATCCACCATTGTCAATAAATCATCTGGTTTAAGTGCGTTAATATTTGCAACTTTCCATGTCACACCGGGATTGAATACTAACCCTTCAACAGGGGTATCTGCTACATACCCCAAGCTATAACCAATAAAAGATGGCCTAGAGACGGATATTGAAGATTGATTCTTGCTGGAAAATTCGGCCCCGAGTTTAGCTTTGACAATTTTTTCAATTTCACCGCCCGGCGCCACATCAATTTTCGAATTATTCTCGTCATACAATGTATACGTCAGCCCCTCCACCCGGAGAAGGCTCAAGACACTAAACTTGTTGTTTATATTATAATCGTTGCCCGCTGTTGCCCTAGCGCGCCTAAGGATTTCTGGCTGAAGATTGTAAAGCCACTCAAAGTCAGACACCAGATATACCGAAGCACCGGTGAATTCAATAGAAAATTTTTCTACACCTTTAAGTTGTAATTCGACCGCAGCCTTGCCAATAATATTGGCATCCGTCTTTAATTCATAGGTTTTTGTGCCGCTTGAATCTGCGATAGTGATGTCGGACGCCTTATAGTCCTCGATCATATCCGCCAACTCTTGATCGTTAAACATGCCGGTGTCTGACATGGATAAGGCGGGGCGCTCTCTAAGGTCTGTTGTATTGTAGATATCGCCCAAGTGTTGGGTGACACGTGCAGACTCTCCGGGGAAAGTCCTGAATCCCAAGTCCTTAAGCTGCTTCGTTAGTGGATCATGGCATCCTCCAACAAATAATACACAGATCAGACTAATTGAAAACTGTTTTCGCATGATCAATACCTCCGAAAAATTGATTTTACCCAGATCTAAATCAGATGTGAATTAGTGCGGCGCATTTCGCCTGTTCAAACATAGCCATTATTAAATAGTTATTCAAGAGAAATATAATTGCGAATCATATTAATTTTGCTTTCTTAAGCGGGGTCAGGCCCCGTTTCTTTTGCGTCTCTTACGTAAAATCATGCGTCAGTGGTGGTGGCTGTAGAGAAGTTGTCCAAATTCCGA
>JAJDCW010000331.1 GCA_029260635.1 Phycisphaeraceae bacterium
CTGGGCCAAGCGACACGTGTGCTGATAAACAGCGGCCATCTGCGCAACCCCACACGCACCGACGGGCTTGGCGAGAGCATCTATTACAGCGTGTACATGTTCGCGGTCGCGCTTGGGCCGGTGTTGCTGGCGATCGCGGCGATCGGGTTGCTCGCGTCGCTGGGCCAGGTCGGGTTCCTCTTGACGCTCAAACCGCTTCAGCCGAATTTCGGCAAGCTCTCGCCGATCAAGGGCGTGGCGAACCTGTTCAGCATGCGCGCCGGGATGCGGCTGGTGATGAGCGTATTGAAGGTCATTTTGATCGGTGTGGTGGCGGCGTGGTTTGTGTACCAGGACATGCCCAGCATCCTGCACATCGCCGAGATGGCCGTGCCTCAAGCCTTCACCGCCGCCGGCACGCTCGTGTACGGCCTGGCGATGAAGCTGGCGCTGCTGCTGCTGGTGATCGCGATCATCGATTACGCCTTCCAGCGCTGGCAACACGAGCAGGACCTGAAGATGAGCAAACAGGATGTCAAGGAAGAAATGAAGCGGATGGAGGGCGACCCGATGGTCAAGCAGCGGCGCACGCGCGTCGCCCGGCAGCTGGCGATGCAGCGCGTCGCACAGGCCGTGCCCAAGGCCGACGTCATCGTAACCACCCCGACACACTTCTCGATCGCGCTGCAGTACGACTCGGATTCGATGCGGGCGCCCAGAGTTGTCGCCAAGGGGGCGGACTTCATGGCCATGCGCATCCGCCAGATCGCCCTGGCTCACGGTATCCCATTGGTCGAACGCAAGCCCCTGGCGCAGGCGCTCTACCGCAGCGTCGAGGTGGGTGACGAGGTGCCCCCGGAACATTATTCGGCGGTAGCTGAGATTTTGGCATACGTGTACCGGCTTAGTGGAAAGAAGAGCGCGTAGTAACTTATGGCTAACGGCTTGCCCCTAACCACACCCGCTTGGATGCAGCGCCTGCACACGTACCGGCCGCTGCTGGTGCCGATCGCTTTCATCGGGATGCTGTCGATGGTGGTGGTGCCGATGCCGCCGATGCTGATGGACTTGATGATCACGGTCAATATCGCGCTTGCGGCGGTTATCCTGCTGACGACGATCTTTGTCGAGAGCCCGCTGGACTTTTCGGTGTTCCCTTCGCTGTTGTTGGGCACGACGCTGTTTCGACTGGTCCTGAACATCGCGACGACGAAGATGATCCTCTCGGCCGACGCCGGCGACCCGACGCAGGCGACCGCGGCGGCGGGGCAGGTGATCCAGGCCTTTGCCGAGTTCGTCACCGGCTCGTCGGTCGTCGTCGGTGTGGTGATGTTCAGCATCCTGATCATCATCCAGTTCGTTGTGATCACCAAGGGTGCGACGCGTATCTCGGAAGTCGCGGCGCGTTTCACGTTGGACGGGATGCCGGGCAAGCAGATGGCGATCGACGCCGACCTCAACGCCGGGCTCATCGACGAGAACACCGCCCGCGATCGCCGCGAGGCCATCGCCCAGGAGGCCGACTTCTACGGGGCGATGGACGGTGCCGCCAAATTTGTGCGCGGCGACGCGATCGCCGGCATCATCATTACGGTCGTCAACATCCTCGGCGGTTTTGCGATCGGCGTCTTTATGAACGGATGGACGATCGCCGAATCGGTCGATGTATTTACACGCCTGACCGTCGGTGACGGTCTGGTCTCACAGCTGCCGGCGTTTGTCATCTCGATCGCCGCCGGCCTGATCGTCACACGCTCAAGCAGCCGGCAGGACCTGGGCACGGAACTGACGGGACAACTGACCAGCCGCGCCGCGGCGCTCGGGATCACGTCGGGCTTCCTGGTGCTCATGGGCGTACTCACACCGCTACCGACCGCGCCGATGCTTCTGCTTGGCCTCGCGTTGGGTGGATTTGTCTATGTCAGTCAGCGTGCCGAGGTACAGACCGCCAAGGCCCAAGCCGAGCAAGCCGCCCAGCCGGCGCGCCCCGAAGACAGCCCGGTCGAAGAGGTGATGAAGGTCGATACGCTGGAGCTTGAGGTCGGGTACGGGTTGGTTCGGCTGGTCGATACCACGCAGGGCGGTGACCTGCTGAACCGCATTACAATGATCCGTCGGCAACTGGCGAGCGAGCTTGGCCTGGTCATGCCGCCGGTGCGGATCCGCGACAACATGCAGCTTCAGCCCAACGACTACGCGATCAAGATCCGTGGCAACACGCTTGCGCAGGGCCAGGTCCACCCGGGCCAGTTCCTGGCGATGGATAGCGGGCTTGCCAGCGAGCCTTTGCCCGGTATCAAGACGACCGAGCCGGCCTTCGGGCTGGAAGCGGTCTGGATCAACCCGGGGCAGAAGGAGCGGGCCGAGGCGATCAACTATACCGTGGTCGGCGCGACGGACGTGCTGGCGACGCATATCACCGAGGTCGTCCGTAACCATGCGCGGGAGCTATTGACCCGTGAAGAGACCAACAACCTGATCGTCCAACTCAAGGCCAGGGCGCCCAAGCTGTGCGAAGAGGTTCTTACTGCTCAGGGTGAGAAGCCGCCGCTGGTTAAGCCCGGTGAGTTGCAGCGGGTCTTGCAAAACCTGTTGGCCGAGCGCGTGCCTGTCCGTGATCTTGAGGCGATCGTTGAGACATTGGGCGACTGGGCGACGCGTACGCGCGACCTGGATGTGTTAACAGAATATGTACGAAACTCGCTGAGTCGGACGATCTGTAATCAGTACGCGGTGTCGGAGGTCGGTGAAGACGGTGTCACGCCGGGCATGTCTGTGAATAAACTGTATTGTGTCAGCCTGGACCCGTCTCTGGAGGATCAGATCAGTGGATACATCGAGCGTTCCAATGAGGGCACGAGCATGACGATGCCGCCGGCGGTTGCCAACCGGATCACCCACGCGCTGCTGGAGGAGCTTGGTCGGCTCACGCAGGCGGGGCACCACCCGGTCGTGCTGGCGTCGCCACAAGTCAGGGGACAGGTCAGGCAGTTGATCGAACCGCACCTGCCCAACGCGGCGGTGCTGGGGTATAACGAGGTGAGTAAGGGTGTCGAGGTCGAGGCTTTGGGTATGGTGCAGACGCAGCAGGCCACGCCCAGCCGTCCGACCGAAGCATTAGAAGGGGCTGTGAATTGAATCTGAAGACGTTTACCGCAAACTCCATGGCCCAGGCACTCGCGCTGGTCAAGCGTGATCTGGGCTCGGACGCCGTGGTGTTGCATACCCGCAGCTACAAGCGGGGCGGTGTGTTGGGGCTCGGTGCAAAAACGGTGGTCGAAGTGACCGCCGGCAAAGGTGCGGAGGTCGGCCGGGCACGCCGCCGTACCGCCGCGCCGACGCGCGCCGCGGCCTTGCCCAAGCGCCGCCCGACGATCGTGCAGGCCGACCCTAAACAGCACGCCGCCGCCGGTGACCTGATCCGCCGGACCTATGCCGCCGCCCGAGCCGAGATCGAACAATCCAGGCAAAACGCACCGGCGACGCTCGAAGCCGCGACCGCTGTGATGACGCCACCCGCCGCGCCGACGCTGGTCAGTGCGCCGGTTGGGACGGATGTCTCACACCTCACACGTGAGTTGGACGCGGTCAAGCACCTGGTCTCAAAGATGGTTCATCAGCAGCAGACGCGCACGGCGTGTGAAACCCTCCCCAAGGGCCTAAGCCAGCAGTACGCGGCGCTGATCCAACAGGAAGTTGCGTGTGAGTTGGCGGACGAGATCGTCTGCAAGGTCCGCCGGGAGTTGACCGAAAAGCAACTGCACGACGAAGACGCCTGCCGGGACGCGGTGCGTAAGGCTTTGGCGGATTACCTGCCGACCGAGCCGAAGGTCGCGGATGTGCATATCACTGACGACGGCCGACCACGCACGATCGCGTTGGTCGGGCCGACCGGCGTGGGCAAGACCACTACCATTGCCAAGCTCGCCGCCACCTTCAAGCTCAAGCACAAGAAGAATGTTGCGCTGATCACACTGGATACCTACCGCATCGCCGCGGTCGATCAGCTACGCACATATGCGGGGATCATCGGTGTGCCGTTGCACGTCGTGCTCAAGCCCGAGGAGATCGGCAAAGCCCTGGAACGCTGCGCCCGGTACGACGTGGTCCTGATCGATACCGCCGGCCGAAGCCAGCGCGATGACGAACGCCTTACCCAGCTTCGCGCGTTCCTGGAAGCCGCCAAGCCCCACGAGACCCACCTGGTCCTCAGTTCGACCTGCTCCCAGCAGGTGATGATGCAGACCATCGACCGGTTCAGTCGGGTCCACACCGACCGGATCATCTTTACCAAACTGGATGAGGCGGTTACCTTTGGGGTGTTGTTGAATGTCCTTGGCAAGGCGGATAAGAAGCTGAGCTACGTGACGACGGGCCAGGAAGTACCCCACCAGATCGAGCCGGGCTGCCCCGTGCGGCTGGCGGAGCTGGTGTTGGGGCGGGAACCGGGAGGGAGAAGTGATCGCTGATCAAGCCGAAGCATTACGGGAGCTGGTCGCAGAGGACCGGGCTCAGCGCCAAACCGCGCCTACGGTCAGGCCGTCGGTATCGGCATTGCGCGCCACAACCCTGGCCGTGACCAGTGGTAAGGGCGGGGTCGGCAAGACCTCGGTATCCGTGAACCTGGCGGTGCAGCTGGCGCAGATGGGCCGGCGTGTGATCCTGATGGACGCGGACCTGGGGACGGCCAACGCCGACGTGATCTGCAACATTAACGCCCCGCGGAACCTGTCACACGTGGTCGCTGGACGGTGTTCACTGCGGGACGCGCTGGTCGATGCCCCGGGTGGTTTCAAGCTGATTGCCGGGGCATCGGGGCTGTCTCAGATGGCGGCGTTGGGTGACTTCGAACGCGAGCGTTTGATGGACCAGATGCGGATTCTCGAGGATGAGGCGGACCTTATCCTTATAGATACCGGCGCGGGGGTGGGCCCCAACGTGTTGGGTTTCCTGGTAGCGGTGGACCAGATTCTAGTGGTCACGACCCCCGAACCGACCGCGATCACCGACGCTTATGCCCTGATCAAGACCGCGACAAGGCAGTCGCGTGACCTGGACCTCAAGCTCCTGGTGAACCAGGTTCGCGATGAGCGTGAGGCCCGGGATGTATACGACCGCGTCGCGGGTGTGTGCCGGCGGTTCCTTGGGATCACGCCACGCTACGCCGGG
>JAJDCW010000332.1 GCA_029260635.1 Phycisphaeraceae bacterium
CTGTGTGTTGGACGTTTCCGTGGCGGTGGTGGACAGGTAGCCCAGGCGTTCACCGACCAGGAGATTGACCTTGTTGCGGTTGAGCACGAGGACGGAGGGCTTGGCCAGGACGGTGGTGTCGGTGACCGAGTCCAGTGCCCGGACGAAGACGGCGGCGTCGGAGCCGACCACACCGAACTTAACGCTGCTGTTTCCGGACGAGACGTTGCCGGGGCTGGTGGTAACGGAGCTGCCGGAGTCGCCCACGCCGCCTGAGATCAGCTCATCGACGGCGCCCAGGGGCGTGGTGAAGTCGGTGAGGCTGAGGTCGGCAAAGATGGCGAAGTCGACGCCGAAGGCGTTGGCCTCGGTGAGGCGTGCCTGGAGGATGGTGGCGTCGATCTGCACCTGCTTGGGCCGGGTGTCCAGCTTGTCGATAACGGCGATGATCTCTTCGACGTTCTCGGCGTAGTCACGGATCAGGAGTGTGTCCTGGTGCGCGGACTGGTTGGCGCCGGCGTCGGAGAGTGAGGGCTCGAAGCCGTCTTCAACCTCGCCTGACAACGCGATGGAGCCTGCGCCGGAGAGCAGCGGGCTGGCGAAGGCGGAGGCATCGGCGGCATTGATGTAGTTGAGTGTGACCACTTCGTAGACCAGCTCACGGTTCTCGTCTTCGAGCTGAGCGATCTCTTCGGTGGTGTAGACGTAGATGAACTGGCCCTTCTCGCGGTATCCAAACCCGTTGGTGTGGAGGATGGCGTTGAGGGCCTCGTAGAAGTCCACGCCGTAGAGGTCGGCGGAGACGGTGCCGGCGACGTTACGGCTGGCGATGATGTTTCGCTGGCTCTGGATGCTCAGGAGCTGTAGGACTTTGGTGAGGTCCAGGTCCTTGACGTGCAGGTCGATCTGCCCGAACGAGCCGACCTCGACCTGCTGGCCCTGCGGGAGGGCTTCGTCTTCGGAGGCGGTCTCGAAGAGAGCGGGCGTGGCGTCCGGCGGGATCGGGGCCCCGGCGGTTGCCTGTGTGTCCCCCTCTGCGCCTAGCGCCGAGCTGTTACAGACGCACCCTACGGTGCAAAAAAAAACGCCCAACCAAAACTTTGTGTTTCCAGTAACCATGCTCGACTCCTTCAGAAAGCCTCCGCGGCTTCGGCTGTCACATCCTGAGTTTGATGATTAAGCCATACTTGGTGAGTAATACGTGCCGATCCGTGACCTGTATCAGTGTGAAACCTTCTATTTCTTCATCGGGCGCTAACAGGCGTCCGTTGATGTACGCTCTTGGCCGGGTACCGGTGACGACGCTCTCAAGTCTGAGCTCCATCGCTTCGTGGCGTACGGCGGCTATCTGTGGGTTTTCATCGGGTGTAACTTGGGCTGACTTTGGGTCGGATTGTGTAGTCCGTGTGCCGGGGGTCCGTCTGTAACGGCTGGGGTCCAGCCCGAAGGGGTCGCGTCCGGGGGCCGCGGGCAGGTCCACGTGTACCACGGGCAGGGGTTTGGCCGATTTGGCAGACGTTGCGGCCTGGTCCGAGCCGTTATCGGCGGCCTGGGCGGTTTTATGCTTCTCGTCGGCGGTGGCGGTGCGTGGGACGCCCTGAAGCAGGAGCCGGCCCCAGAGCAGCAAACCGATCGCCAGGGCGCAGATCATAAGGCCGAGTTTTTTCTTGTCGGCGGTGATCTGATGGATCACTTTATTCAGATGCTCTTTCAAGAGTCACCCCCGATCGTCTCGGTGGCGAAGAAGGCGCTGAGCTCGAGGTAGACGTTCAGTGGCTGGCGCGGGTAATCGGGCTCGGCCTGGATATCCAGGCGGTCGATCCGGACGACGCGCGAGAGCGCCTCGATGCGTTTAACCAGGTCGAACGAGGTAGCGAACGGCGCGTTGAACTGGATCTTCACGGGCAGGACGTTGTAGTCCGCGTAGTAATTGGGCTTGTTGGTGATAAAGTCCTGGCCTGTGACGCCCGGGGCGTTGATCAGCTGCGAGAGGTCTTTGAGGACCAGGGACAGCTGAGCCTCGTCGGGGACGTATTGGCCGTGGCCCTCGAGGCTGACGCGCAGCGACTGGACCTGGTCGTAGAGCCTGACGAGCCCGTCGTTATCGAATTCGCCGATGCCCAGGCTCTTGCGTGAATCAGTGATGCGTTGCTGAAGACCCGCGTCTCGGAACCCGTAGGGCACGAGGACGGTGCCGATGAACACGGCGAACAGGCCGGCCATTGCGAGAGTGGTCTTGAGCGCTTCGTTCTTAATCTTCAATGGGCACCTCCGCGGTCTGGGTGACCGGCAGGTAGCGTCTGTCCAGCGGGATATCCGCGCCGATATGGAACTTTCGTGCGATCAGCCCGCCGGACTCATCGACACGGCTGTAGTGCATCGTGACCTTCTCGAACAGTGGGTGGTCGCTCATGCGGTTGACCATGTTGGCGACGGTGACGTCGTCGGGCGCGATGCCGTGGACATCGACGTGCAGGTAATCCGGGTCTGGTTTGTTATCGCTGTCGCCCTTTTTGGCGGGTCGTTTTTTCTTTTTGTCGTCCGGTTTTTCGATCGGCTTGGGGTCGGGCCGGTGGGTGGTGACAAGGATGTTGGTCAGGCCGCAAGAGTCGGGCATGAGCAGGCCCACCATGGCGATGGTCTGTGTCACGGCGATGGGCTGGTCCAGCTGCTGCTGGATGTTCTTCTGGTAGGTCAGCGTCCTGCGTTCATCGCGGAGCTTGTCCATCTCGCTGATTTTCTGGCGGTTGACCTCGGCCTGTGTCTGCAGCGCGTCTGCTCGTCGGGCGAGGTCGAACGATTTCTTGTGGCGTGCGACACCCCAGCCGACAAGGGTCAGCAGTGTGACAAGGACGAGCACCCACCGCCGATGTGCGATGTTTCGTCGTGCGCGCTCTTCGCGGTATGACGCGGGCAGGAAGTCGATGCTGTTCATGCCGCCCCCCTGCGTTTACGTTTGGAGGGCGAGACCTGCCTCAGCGCCAGCCCGACGGCGACGCCCCAGCCGGACCACTGGTCGGGGCCGCCGATCTGCTGCTGGACGGTGGTGAGGTTTAACGAGGCAAGCGGGTCGTTGACGGAGGGCTTAAGCGAGGCATCCTCGCAGAGCCTTGCCCAGAGCCAGGCGTTGGCGGACTCGCCGCCGACGATCCAGGCTTCTTCGGGTCGTCGGCCACGGAAGGTGACGCTGTAGTAGCGCAGGCACAGGCCGATCTCGCGCGATAATTCCTCGATCAGTGGTTCGAGTGCCGAGGCGATACGTGCGTCGTGCGTGGCGTTGGAGTCGCTTGTCATCCAGCCGCGGCGAGCTTCGGCGGCTGCGCTGGGCGGCAGTTCGAGCCGGGTCGCCAGCGCCTGGTCCAGGTGCCAGCCACCGATGTCGATGAGCTTGAAGAAACAGATGCGCTGGCCCCTGACGATCAGGACTTTGGTGCCGGTGTAACCGACGTCGATCACGACGCGTACGGCCTGATCCTGCTCGTCCGTGGGGTGTGCGCGTTCGAAGCAGCGTGCGAGCGCGGCGGGCACGGCGTCGATGGCGCAGGGCTCGAGATCGCATGCTTGCAGCGACCTGACGTGTGCTTCGATGAACCGCTTTGGCGCGGCGAGCAGGATGACTTCTTGCCGGGCGTCCTGTCCCTGGAGGACTTCACCGGCGTCGAAGAACTGGACGTTCATGGCGTCGCCGGAGAACTTCAGGCGTTCGGAGGCCTCGAACTGGACGGCGGGTGCCAGCTCATCACGGGGCATCTTGGGCAGTCGTATGTTTTTGTATTGAAGGCTGGCGGCGGGCAGGCAGCTGACGACACGGTGGCCGCGGAAGTGGCCGGTGGCGAGCATGTCGCGGATGACGTCGGAGACGGCCTGGTGGTAGGCGTCGCCGAGCTTGGGGTTGACGTCCCGGCCAAGCGGGCGCGAGGCGGCGGCGACGGCGGCGGGCTTGTCGCCGTCGTGCGTGAACTGGATCATCCGGATGGTGTGATCGCCTACGTCGACACCGATCGGAGTGTCACTGGATTTCCTGCCGCCTCCAAACAAAAGCCTCTCTCCGTAAATCAGATCTCCTGGACCGTCACGCGGCCGGTGAACGCGGCCACCGTGACGCGGTATTGCGTGTTCTGGAACCGGATCACGACGTTGCCGCCGTTTAAGGGCGCGCCCAGCGCGTCGAACTCGAGCGTCGGGTCGCCGCCGAAGTCTGCCGAGACGATGACCACGCCCTGGAAGCGGTCGTCGTTGGCAAAATCGATGATGTAGTTGTTCGCATCGCCGTTCTTCCACCTGGCGGTGATGACGGCGTCGCTCTCGTCGGTGATCGAGTAGCTCTCCGCGGCGGCGTCAAACACGACCTTTCGGTTGCGTTGCTGCGCGATGGCGTCGTTCTGTGCGTAGAGCATGTCGGCGATGATGATGCGGGCGGCGGCCTGGATGCCCAGCGTCCCGGCGGTGAGCATCTGCGGGACGACCACGGCGGCGGCGATCCCGAGGATCGTGACGACGATCAGAACCTCGACCAGCGTGTAGCCGGCGTGGTTCTTTTGTGGTTTTGTTGTCATCACAGGCATCACATTTCTCCCGAGAAGTCCCACGTTCGGGAGAACGTGGGCTTGGGCGCTAAGTCCAACACGCTTTCGCGGTGCTTACTTTTCTTGTGCGCCGGCTTCGAGGCGGACGCGGGCCGTGCCGTTCTTGAACATACCTTTGAGTTCGCCGACCTCGGCCTTGACCTGGTTGACGGCGTCGACGATCTGCTTGCGCTGTGCGCCGGCGTTCGCGATGCCATCGGCACGCGCTTCGGTCGCGACGGAGAGCGCATCACCGCCGGGCGTGACGGACCAGAGGGTCCAGACGTTGACGGTCAGCAGGACCGCGATGACGGTGAGGATGGTGTTGAGGTAACGTAAGGACTTCATATCTCGCTCCTTTGTGCCGGGTGTAACCCGGGTGCATTCCGTGGCCTGCGCCGTTCGGGCGTTAGGTCCATGACGGTTAAATCGACCAGAACGGGGTGCGACTGAGGCCCCTTCTGTGGATCGAGGTGTTTTTTGTGTGCGTTTATCGGTCTGTAACGCCGAGTGGGGCGGGTCCGATTAGTTGTAGGTCCGGACGACGTTGGTGGTGTCCATGTCGAGCTCGGTTGCCTTGTCGATGTGCATGACACCGTAAACCTTGTAGTTGGTTTCGTCATAGACCCAGCCTACGCCTGCGGCGGCGGTGTCGGAGACGGTCTCGCTGTCTTCGAATGGGTTGACGGGCATTTTCTTGATGTAGGGCCCGTAGATGTGTACGCCGGCAACTGCACCGACGTTACCCGCCGCATCGGTGCGGCTTGTCAGGACGTTCCAAGCGGCACCCAATTGCAGCAGTGTTGGGTAAGTGCTGTCGTGGTGTGTGTGGTAGAGTTCGATCTGTGAGCGGATCACTTGGAGCGACCCCTTGAGGCTGCTGGATTGTGCGGACTGTGATGCGTTAGCGAACTGCGGCACGACGATGGCGGCGAGGATGCCGAGGATCACGACAACGATCAGAATCTCTACAAGCGTGAAGCCACGGCTGACGGCATGTTTGGCAGAGTTACGCATGGGTCGGCTCACTTTCGCGATGCTATCGGACATATATTGCCGGCTGGGCAAAAAGTCGCCGCGGCCGTTTAGCCGCGGCGACTGTTATTAGCTTTGATACGTTGGTGCGTATTACTCCAGGATGAAGTCTGCACCGGCGACGATATTCAGTGCTGCGGCATCAACCGAGGCGGGAACCATCGCCTTGATCGTGCCGTTGGTGGCGTTGTAACCCCAACCGACGGCTGCGAAGGCATCACCACCGCTGATGTCAGCGACGTCGATGTTAGCACCGGCGGTGCTGGGGATGAACGGGTTGGCAGGCTCCTGCTGCAGGTAGGGACCGAACGGAGCGGTCGCGCCACCCAGGTCGGTGTAACTGGGGCCCGAGCCGTCGGGCAGGTCCGTGGACTGGATCATCGGGTCCCAGTCGGACTGCAACTCGGCCAGCAACGGGTACATACCGTTGTGCTGGACCTGAGCCAGTTCGAGCTGGCTGCGGATGGTCTGGATCTGCGAGACGAGGCTCGAGCTCTTCGCCGATTCAGACGCGCTGGAGAACTGGGGGATGACGATCGCGGCCAAGATGCCGAGGATCACAACGACGATCAGGATTTCGACCAGGGTGAAGCCCCGGGCCACTTGCTTACGTGCCAACATGGATACTCTCCTCTAAACCTAAAGGTTCAACCAAAACCCACTTGCTCTTGAGCCCCACGCGGGCCCGGTGCGTTCGGTAACTGCGTGTCCAGCCTGTCCGTGGCTAACCCCCATCCGTGGGTTCTGGCTATCCCGAAGCGGGGTAAGCCTGTCCAGTCAATCGTCCAGTAATCGGGGTGACTTAACCTCTGTTAGCCGGGATTCGGTTCGTCGATCCTCGGCCGGGCGTTGTCATGTGTCCCGACGATCAACAAAACGATTCAGCATTGACAGATGCAAACGCCTTGACATCTTTTCCCGATCCCGCACAGCCCGATAGCCTTGGCTTCGCGTTACAACCGGTACAGATTGACACGGGGGGTGAACCACAGAAGCACAGAGGCACGACATATAGCCAGGCCTTTAGGCCGGGTGGCTTCACGGATTCAATTCAACGCGACACTCCGGGCAAGCCCGGGGCTATATGTGAAGCTGATTACAAGCTGTCCAGATAACCGACCACCCTGCACAGCAGCTCGCGGGCCTCGGGGAAGGTGAGGCGTTCGCTGGCCTGGTCGGCGGTAAGCCAGGCGTGGTCCTGGACCTCCTGCGGCTGGGTCTTGACGGTGGTGTCGCCCACACGGCCGATAAAGAAGGTCACGGTCTTATCAACGCGCTGGCCCTTCTTGTTGATGAAGGCGTAGCGCTCGATGAAAAGCTCGCTGCCGATGAGTTCGCAGTCCGTGATCCCTGTTTCCTCGGCGAGTTCGCGGAGCGCGGTCTGCGTGACGGATTCCCCGGGATCGGTGTGGCCC
>JAJDCW010000333.1 GCA_029260635.1 Phycisphaeraceae bacterium
CCGCGCCGAACCCCATCTTGCCGAGTTTTTCGCACGTTTTAGCGATATCCGCCGGGGTCTTACAGTGCTCCCGGAGGGTGTACATCTGGGCGCCGATCTGGGTCGTCACTTTCCTGCTCCTTGTTGCGCTAATGTTGTTGCGCTAATGCTACGGCCTGGGATACTAATGACCGCACTTTAGCGAATTCCCCGGCATTGACGAGCTTGCGATCGACCATCCAGCTCCCGCCACAGGCGTGAACACAAGGCAGCGCCAGGTAATCAAGCAGGTTGCTCGCGGACACACCGCCGGTCGGGATGAAACGCACATGGCCGTACGGCGCGCTTAACGCCTTGAGCGTCTTGATCCCGCCGTACGCCTCGGCCGGGAAGAACTTCAAAACGTCCAACCCAAAACCGCTCGCCAGATCAATATCCGTCGGTGTCGCGATGCCGGGCGTGATCGGGATACCCTCTTTGACGCAGTACTCGACCACCGGCGGGTTCGTGCCGGGGCTGACGATGAACGACGCACCGGCGCCGACCGCACGTTTGGCCTGTTCGACCGTCAACACCGTGCCCGCCCCGACGATCATACCGTCGCGCTCGGCCATCACACGGATCGACGCCTCCGCAGCATCCGTACGGAACGTCACCTCGGCCACCGGCAGCCCCCCACCGATCAACGCGTCCGCCAACGGCCCGGCGCTGCACGCCGAGTCAAGCACCACGACCGGCACGAGTTTGTGTTTGGCTAATGCCGGAAATACATCAACAGTTTGACAAGCCATCTAAAACTCCTGATTCCCATACTCATATAAAACAAAAACCGGTCTGGCGACAGATGGATACGGATTGACACGGAGGAAGAACCGATGGCCACAATCTCATGGTTATACCCGTGTTCATCTGTGTTCATCCGTGGCAAAAAACAGGTGTCGAAGTTACAGCCTCGGCAGCGTCAGGCCGCCATCGACCATGATAATACTGCCGGTCGCGTAGGATAACTCACCCCGTGCCAGCACGCCCACCGCATTGCCGACATCTTCCGGCGTGCCCCAGCGCGGATCAACCGTCAACCCCTCGGCGATCAGCCTGTCGTATTTCTCCGTGACGCCAGCGGTCATATCCGTCTTGATCACGCCCGGCCGGACCTCGTACACGCTCACGCCGAACTCCGCCATCCGCGCCGCCCACAGCCGAGTCGCCATCGCGATCCCCGCCTTGGAAATGCAGTAGTCCCCACGGTTAACAGATACGACCGTCGCGCTGACCGACGAAACGTTGATGATCGCACCGGTGAAACCACTGTCGGCCTTGTATTGATCCGCCATCCAGTTCGCCGCGAGCTGTGTCAGAAAGTAAGGCCCCTTGAGGTTGATACTGATCAGCCGGTCGAAACTCGCTTCACCCGATTCGAGAATGTCCGCCCGCTCGGCAGGCGCAACTCCGGCGTTGTTCACCAGCACGTTCAGCCGGCCGTAACAATCTCGGATTTCCGCGATCATCCGCTCCCTTCCGGGGGCGTCCGCCACATCCGCCCGGCAATACAGCACCCGGACGCCGTGCGCCCGCAGCCTGTCGAGCGTCTGGGCGATCTCGCTTTCCTCACGCCGGCCGTTCACCGCCAGGTCGAAACCGTCGGCCGCTAGCCTTTCAGAAATACCAAACCCGATCCCACGCGTCCCCCCGGTAATCAACGCGACACGTCTTGCGTTTTTTGATTGCGCCATGTAATGACTCCGCTTACACTCAGCCCCCGACTCGGCCGGGGTATTTGCGGGGGATCATTTCACAAATAAAACGTCAGATACGGCCCACGCCCCGCCATCCGATGAATCAACAACGCCAGCTCCAGCAGGTGGTAGTCGCCCCACAGGCTCGACTCGCCGTGCGACACCTTCGCACCTTTGGGCACGTGGTCCCAGTGGTTGGGCCAGTGGTAGATCGAATGCAGCAGCAAGCCCTGGTGGTCGCGCTTCGTCGAAAGATATGGTTCAGCAAACAGCGTGCGTGCCACGGTCAGCCCGGCCTGGTAATACGGCTTGCCCTTGCCGGTCTTGCCCAGATAATTCCCTAGCCGAATCAGTCCCTGCGCCGCGATCGCCGAGGCCGAAGCATCGACCGGCTCGTAGTCGTTATAAGGGTCGGCCTCACGGTCCCGCCAATCACCAAGCTGCGTCATCCCGGGGGCGCCATCGTCCCAGTAGGTGACGCCGTCGAGCGCGGACACCTCCTTGATGTAGTGGTCGCAGGTCTCCCTGGCGTTGCGCTCGTACACCTTGACGACGTCGGTCTTCGCTAAACCGGTCGCGGCCTTGAACCCGGCGGCGGGGATCGTCTTGAAGAACTCCAACTCCTCGGCGTACCCGAGCATCGCCCAGGCGAGCCCGCGCGTCCACGTGCTGAACGGGCTGTAGCCTTGCTGTGTCGAGCGGGCCCGGAATGCGCCGTCGTTGCGGTTGAACGTGCCTTCATGAGCGGTGCGACCACGGACATCGTAACTGTGTCCGCTGTCGCCGTGGAAAACGATGTATTGAGAAGTCGTCAAGCCGTGCAGGACGGATCGCTTCAAGAGGTTTGCGCAGCGGTCGCCCTCGTGCATGAGGCTGTGACCGAGCTGCCAGGCGACGCCGAGGATGCGCGTGGTGCGCATCGTGTCGATGAACAATGAGTGCGGGCCGTTGAACGAGTAGATGTAACCCAATCCGGGGGCGTTGGCGGTGTGTTTGGACTTCACCGGCGGGGTGCCCGACCAGCGCGCCGCCTGCACGGCTCCGGAGGCGGCGATGGCGTTTGCGTAAGCGACCTCCTCCCAGCCGTCGTATTGCATCCGCTTCTCTTTAAGAAGCCGAAGCAGGTTGCCGTAGGTCGAGAGGTTGTTGAAACCGTGGTCGTGTACGCCGGTGTGCGTGACGTGCGGGAGCATGTGCTTGATGGTTCGGCGCTTGCCAAGCTGGATAAGCTTGTCATCGCCAAGCCCGTCGCCGGCGAGGATCATGCAGCCGTACTGAAAGCCCTGGGTCCACTCGGTCCAGCCGCGCGTGGCGTACCTGCCTTCTACCGTGAAGACCGGCGTGCCCTTGGCCGGGTCCCACGTCCGGTCGATCGCCCGGGCCTTGCGTGCGCCAAGCTCAAACACGCGCCGGGCGTCGGACTTGAGTGTTGCAGGCGTGAGTTTGGTGTCGATCTTCATAGTGGCCGGTGACTCGTGACTGGTGAATGAAAAAACTGAATCGGGACCGCAGGGCTTCCGATACCCCACTAAAGAGTGTGCCAGAATCGCCCGGCGAACTCAAGCGCGGGAAGTATTGATTTGATGTCTATATTAGCTAATATATAGCGATGGCCAAAAACGCACCTCCGCCAACCCCGCCGCGGGACGAGTCGGCGGTGGGCGACCTTTGTGCCCGTCTTTTTGCCGAACCGGCCCGGTTGGACCAGGCCGTCAGCCACGCCGTCAGCGGCCGGCTCTACATCGGCCCACACGCCCACAAAAACCTCCTGCAACTGGACCTGATCACCGGCTGCCAGGGCCAGTGCCTGGTCGACGGCCAGTGGCGGCGCGTCCACGACCTCACCGCCATGACCACCTACCCCGGCGACGAGCACGGCTACGAGCTTCTGCCCCACGACAGCCACGCCGCCGTCTACAACATCCGCCTGCGCGTGGCAGGAACATGGCCCCAGGCCAAGGAACGCTCACTGCAACCCTGGTCCGTATCGCTGGACCCCGGACGCGGGCTTGTCCCGGCGGTTCGGCTGGTCACGGATCACACGGAAATACGAGAAATACCCTCGGTTTTAAGGATCTCCCGCTTGACCGAAGTGCTCTGCCTCTGGCCGCGCACGGGCCAGGGGTCCGGCGACATGCCGGCCGGTTTCTCCGTCGATGCTATTAAGGAACTGGACCCCGATCTTGCAGACGCCATCGAGCACATCCACCAATCCACCGACCAGCCCCCGACGCTCGAAGAGCTCGCCGACGTCGCGAGCATGTCCGCACGTCACTTCGCACGCCGATTCGAAACCCTGCTGGGCTGCACGCCCCACGCCTACGTCACCGCCCGCCGTTTCGCCCGGGCCCGGGAGATGCTGCTGGAAGAACGGTTCAAAACACACCAGATCGCAGACGCCCTGGGCTTTAGCTCCCCGGCCACCTTCAGCCGGTGGTTCAGCCAGCACGCCGGCGTCAGCCCCGGCAAGTACCGCCAGGACCCCCACGTCCTCTAGCACATACCTGTCCGGATATGCAAACAGTCTGGTCGCCAATGGGCAACGACAAACACGCCCGGACCCCCTAATCTAGGGCCCTGACCCGGATATCTTTCCGCCACGAGAGGCCTGATCACCATGGAAACCCGCAGAATCGGCGTCGTGATGAACGGCGTCACCGGACGCATGGGCACCAACCAGCACCTGATCCGCTCCATCACCGCCATCATCAAGCAAGGCGGCGTCAGGATCAGCCCCGACCTGACACTGTTGCCCGAGCCCATCCTCACCGGCCGCAACGCCAACAAGCTCAAGGCCCTCGCCGAAGCGCACGGCAACGACGCGACCGGCAAGTCCTACCAGTACTCAACCGATATCCCCGGCGTCCTGGCAGGCAAGGAAGGCGAATACGAAGTCTTCTTCGACGCCTCCGGCACGCTCCAACGCGCACAGTTCCTCGAGATGGCCTGCCAGTCTCCCATGATCAAAGCCGTGTACTGCGAGAAGCCCACCGCGACCGTGGCCAACGAGGCCGTGCGCCTGGCGCAGATGGTCGAGAAGGCCGGGATGAAGAACGGCGTCGTGCAGGACAAGCTCTGGCTGCCCAGCTTCCGAAAGATCGCCATGCTCAAGGAGTTGGGGTTCTTCGGCGACATCCTCTCGGTCAAGGGCGACTTCGGGTACTGGGTCTTCACCGGCATGGACCTCGAACAACCCGCCCAACGTCCGAGCTGGAACTACCGGGCCGAAGACGGCGGCGGCATCATGATCGACATGTTCTGCCACTGGGAATACGTCATCTCCAACCTCTTCGGGCCTATCAAATCCCTGGTCGCCTACGGCAACACCGACATCCCGGAACGCCGCGGCGAAGACGGCAAGCCCTACAAAGCTACCGCCGACGACTCCGCCTACGCCATGTTCCTCCTGGAAGACGGCACGATGTGCCAGTTCAACTCCTCATGGTGCACGCGCGTCCGCCGGGACGACCTGCTGACCGTTCATGTCGACGGCACCAAGGGCTCGGCCGTCGCGGGCCTGCGCGAGGTCGTCACCCAGAGCGCCGCCAACACGCCCAAACCCGTCTGGAACCCCGACATCCCCCAGCCGATCGACTTCCACGGCGGCTGGGAAGCCGTCCCAAACAATATCGACTACGACAACGCGTTCAAGATCCAGTGGGAACTGTTCCTGCGCCACGTCGCCCTGGACGAGCCGTTCCGCTGGTCGCTGATGGAAGGCGCCAAGGGCGTGCAGCTCGCCGAACTCGGCATGAAGAGCTGGAAGGAACGTAAGTGGGTGGATGTCGAGCCGTTGGGTTAAAGTGCGACGATGCCGAATGACCTGTCACAACTCGCGATCCACACGATGACGCACAAGCCCTGGTCGCTGGCCGAGTGCTGTGAGCACTACGCCGAATCGGGCGTGGCGGGGATCGGCATCTGGCGGAACACGGTCGGGCCGGAGCAAGGCGGCGTCGGTCTTGATGAAGCAGTAAAGATTGTCAGGGGATCGGGGCTGGCGGTGCCGGCATACGTGCGTGGTGGGTTTTTCCCATCATCTGATGCCGGCGATAGACAGAAAGCGGTCGACCACAACAAGGCCATGCTCGATGAGGCCGCGGCGTTGGGCGCGGAGCAGGTCGTGCTCGTCGTCGGGGCCGTGCCGGGTATGCCACTCGCTGAAGCACGTAAGCAAGTCACGGACGGCATCGCCGCCTGCCTCGACCACGCCAAGCGGGTCAACGTAAAACTCAGCATCGAGCCGCTGCACCCGATGTACGCCGGCGACAAGAGTTGCATCAACCGGATGGCCGAGGCCCGAGC
>JAJDCW010000334.1 GCA_029260635.1 Phycisphaeraceae bacterium
AGCGTGCCATCGGGAAGCTCGACATAAGCCAATAAACGGCCGTAATTACCCCTGAGGTTGTGCGGTTCGAGGATCAACCGGACTCGCCTGCCCTCGGCAAGGGTACGGGTCAGGTCGGTCGCCTCCCGGGAAAAGGGCTCGGCAGGTGTCGGCGGGTCCTGCCGGGCTTTCTCGGGTGTATCGACCCCCCACAGCCGGATGCGGGTTGTCCGATGATCCCCGTCGGGCACATCCAGGTCCAACGTATCCCCATCGATCACGCGCACCACGGTGAAGGTCTTGCCGTCGTAACGGCTCATATCGTCGCCAGGCTCGACAAGCAGCCCGCCGCGGTCCGCCAGCATCAGCAGCAACGCGACCAGCAGCGTGATAAAGACATACCCGCTTCGGCGTTTGCCGCGCTCAGACAGGAAACGGTCGATCGGCACACCCCACCCGGATGGCCGAGACGCCCTTGGCTTTCCACTCCCGGAACGCTTGCTTCTTTGGTTTCGTTGCTTGCTCATGGGTGACTCGTATCGCTTAGGGTGCCCCGATCACATCGCCAAGCCGGATGTAACGCAGCACGCCGGCCAGCATGACCACGAGGATCGCAAGTGACAGGTTTATCCAACGCCAGAGACCGGCCTTGGGGTGCAGCATCGAATCGACCTGGAACGCCCAGAGCAGCGCGAACAGCATCGTCGCCAGCAGGACCTTCACCGATAGTAAGCCCAGCGCCCACCCACCGATCTGCTGGTAAACCTGCCCGAAGACGACCCACTGATACACCCCGCTGAGGATCAGCCCGAGCACCGCGGCTGCCAGGACCCAGCGGAAACGGAACTCGATTCTCTTTAGTACTGCCTTAGCATCCGGGTCGTCCATGAGCGACCTGGCCGGGCCTGCGCTTAGAACGATCAGCGCCATCCCGCCGACCAGCAGCGCAGCCGATCCGATATGGACCCAGCGCATCACGACGAAAAAAATCCCGTAAGCCATGCGTAAAGCGTAACCGCCCCGCGTGGTAGATCAATCCGGTACGTTTGGATGTCGAAGGATTCAGGCGAAGATATCCAGCATGCTGCCGGCGGCCGGGACCGATTGCCCGTGGGTGTAGCCCTGAGACAGGGCCGACTTGTCGTAGATCACCAGCAGCATCAGGCCCTCACCTGCGGACAGCGCGGGGTCATTTAGAACCGGTTGTCCCGGGTATCCGCCGGACATGTAGGGCGTATACCCAACCTCTTCACATGCTTCCCCCTTGGCGCAGGGATGGCAATCCGTGGGCCGGGTCGGTTCCACCTTGTGAACCACATCCACCCGGTCCTGATCCCGGACTTGCTTGGGCTCGGCTGAGACGTGGATGTGTTCGTGGATATGCGTGTGGACACGGTCCTGCAGACGGACCACCCGCTCCCGGACACCCGACACCGGCGAGTACCGGTCGTGCCAGAACTGATCGTGGCGGAACGACCAGACCGAGAGGTTTTCGTGAGGCTGTATCCGCATGCCCTAAGACAGGCGAAATCAGCACCGGGATGGCAATGTGATATTCGGATACTATAAATAACTATACAATATGGTCTTAAAGTTGATTTCCGTGGCTTCCGAAGCTGAGAATTACGCCAGATGTTGCTCGAATCCCCCAGTGATACCTCGACGGTGTTGCCCGGTTCAACCCACGCCCTACCATGCCGTCGATGCGTGTAGAAGCCCTGGACTACGACCTGCCCCCGACGTTGATCGCCACCACCGCCGCGACCCCCCGCGACAGCGCCCGGCTGATGGTGGCTAACCGTGAGACAGGCAGGGTCGAGCACCACCACGTCCGCGACCTGCCGAGCCTGGGAGTTTTTAAGCAAGGCGACCTGCTGCTGGTCAACCGCAGCAAGGTCTTGCCCGCGTATTACCAGGGCACGCGCACTAACACCGGCGGCCGAATCAGCGGGCTCTACCTGGGGTCCCCCAAGGACAATCACTGGCTGACGCTGATTGAATCGCGTGGCAATCTCCAGCCCGGCGAACAGATCACGCTGGAAACCGGTGCAGACCTGACGCTCATTGAAAGTGTCGGGCGCGGCGAGTGGCTCGTGGAATACGTCGGCCCGGATGACACGCTGACCCTGCTGTCACGCATCGGCCAGGCGCCCTTGCCGCCGTACATCCGCAAGGCCCGCAAGGCCCACGACCAGCCCGAGATTACCCCCGAAGATATGGCAAGGTACAACACGGTCTACGCCGACCAGGCCGGCTCCGTCGCCGCCCCCACCGCCGGGCTTCACTTCACGCCCGAACTGCTTGCGACGCTGGACAACATGGGTGTGGCCCGCGAAGAGGTCACGCTCCACGTCGGCATGGGCACATTCGCCCCGATCCGTGTCGATGAAGTCAACGACCATTCGATCCATCAGGAGTTCATCTCCGTCCCAGCTAAGACAATCCGCGCCATTCAAAAGACACGGACTCACACCGGTAGAATCACCACCGTGGGCACCACCACCGTCCGGGCCATCGAGAGCCTGCCCGCCGAACTAGACGGCCACGCCGACTCAGGCTTCGTAACCGACACCCGGCTCTTCATCACCCCCGACAACGGGTTTGAGTACCGCTTCACCGACCGGCTGATGACCAACTTCCACCTGCCCCGCTCGACCCTGCTGGCGATGGTCGCCGCCCTGCCCGGCGTCGGTATCGACCGGCTGATGGACTGGTATCGGCAGGCCATCGCGCAGGGTTACCGCTTCTACTCCTTCGGCGATGCCATGCTGATCGTCTGACCCCCGGATCTTCCCCCCAGATATTGCCCCCGGATATTCACCCGCCACCCCGACACGATCCGGATTAGAATCCCCCCATGCCGCTGGACCAGATCGATTACGAAAAGCCACGCAAAGACACCCGTATCGATGAGATTCGGATGAGCTTTGGCGATCACCTGGAAGACCTGCGCCGTCGGCTGATCCTCGCGTTTCTCGGGCCTGTGGTGATGAGTGTGATCGGCTTGATCTACGGTAAACAGATCGTCGGCTGGCTGGTCCGCCCGCTGTCACAGATCCTTCAGTACTTTGGTTACCCCCCGCAGGTCTATAACCACGGGGTCACGACGGCGTTCAGCGTGTACATGAAAGTCGGCCTGGTCGTCGGGTTGATCATTGCCTCGCCCTGGGTCTGCTTCCAGTTGTGGAAGTTTGTCGAGAGCGGGCTGTACGATCGCGAACGCAAGACGGCCCTGCTGATCGCCCCTTTCAGCGCGATGATGTCGGTGCTGGGCGTGTGTTTCATGTACTACGTCCTGCTGCCGATCACGCTGTCGTTCCTGATTTTTTTCACCACCGGCTTCCCCGCGCCCGACGCGGAGGGGATATCCAAAGGCGGGGTCACAGGCTGGATACTCGGTGCATACACCGAGCCGGGCACGGAGCATGATCCGGACGCCGGCTCGTCCACCGATACCTCGAAAACCCCGGCGACCTACATTCAGGTTCTCACAATCGATCCGCCCAACCCCATCGAGGGGCAGGCGTGGATCAAACAGCCCGAGGGTCAGTACCGCGTACACATCTCCGGCCAGACCGTGACTTATCCCCCGCTCACCAAAGACTCGATGCTCGCACCGATGATCGAGATCAGCCAGTACATCAGTTTCGTCACCCTGCTGATGTTTGGCGTGGTGATCGCGTTCCAACTGCCCGTCGCGATGATGATTGTCGGCTGGTCCCGCCTGATCGACCCGAAGATTATCAGCAAGTACCGGCGTTACTGCATCTTCGTCTGCTTCGTCCTGGGCGCGTTGCTTACGCCTGCTGACCCGATCAGCATGATCGTCCTAGCTGTACCTCTCTGGGGCCTCTTCGAGTTGGGCCTGGTGGTCATGCGGATCAGCTACCGAAAACCCGCCGCGGGTGGTGATTCGCCATAGCAAGACGCGCACCTAACCGGCAACTGCGTTAAAATCCCGCCCATGCTGCCACAACTCAAACACCGCCTTGTCATCGGCCTGGCCTTGGTCATCGGGGCCCTGTGCTGGCTGCTTGCACTGGGGGCACTGACCGCGGCGGACGGATCGACCGGCCTGAGCCTGATGGATGCCCACATCGGCACGCTGCCCGCCATCTTTGTACTCCTGGCGACCGGGCTCCCGGCGATGCTCGTAGCATTAATTGCCGCCTCGACAGGCAATCCTTTGACCGGAGCATTTACGATAAGCGGGTCACTTGTATTGCTCGCCGCGATGGGCGGCCGGATCGATGGCTACCTACAACGTTCGACACTCCCCGATGGCTATCGGCCGCTGGTCACCGAAGCGCTGATCTGGCTTGTCATGCTCGCGGTCATCTTCATCCTGATCGACCGCTTGCGGATCAAGGTGCGTCCCGGACTATCCAGACTCGCGCCACAGAAACACCTGGGCACTCGGACCCAACTCACCCTGCCGAGCACTAAGCCTCTGCTTGCGGGGGTGGTCGCCGTGGCCCTCGGTGGGTTCTTCGGCACCGTCCTCATCCAATCGTCCGACGGCGGGCAGGTCAACGGCTCGCTCATGCTCGGCTTCGGGGTCGCGGCCCTGATCGCCCAGATGACCGTCCCCCAACGCAACCCGATCGTGATCCTGCTCAGCCCGATGCTGGTCGCGGCGGCGGCGTATCTCTGGGTCTCCCGCTCCTACAGTTCCGAAGACGCCATGCTCGCCGACCTCTACAGCCAGAATCTTTTTAACCTCGCTCTGGCGCTACCTATCCAGTACGCCGGATCCGGTATCGCCGGCTGCGCCATGGGCGTCGGCCTCGCCCAGACCCTCGACCACGTCCGCCACAGCACCGTGGTCACAACGTCCTGAGAACACGCCCCAACAATGACACCCCAGTTTTTTTAAAATTCGATGTCACATCCCGGGCGGCTCCCCCGTCTTTCTCGTTAGACACACCTAACGAAAGGACACCCATGCCCGACCAACTCGACAAGACCCGCCAATCGATCAACACGTTCGGCGAGACCTACCAATACGATGTCGCCTACATGCACCAGCTGTATGACGCCTCTCCACAGGGTTACCGCCTTTTTGAAAACGTCTTGCCCATGGCGGCCTACCACCACAGGCTGCCCGATGATGCCTACTATGTCGCGAGGATCGAGACCACGCGCGACGAAGACTGCGGCCCATGCCTCCAGCTGTCGATCGATATGGCGCTCCAAGCCGGCGTGCCCGCTGACGTGCTGCGTGCGGCGCTTGATAAGCACATAACGATGGAGCAACCCCTTGAAGACATCCGCCTGTTCACACGGGCCGTCGTCCAGAACACCCCACATGATGAAGCCCTCGTCAGCCGGGTCAACGAGCGTCACGGCGGGGAGGGTGTCGCCGAGTTGGCGTTGTGTATCGCTTCATCGCGTATCTTCCCCACGATCAAACGAGCCCTGGGCCAGGACAAGAGCTGCTCACTGGTTCAGGTTAGAGTTTAAGCATGATGAACGCCAATGAGGCCGCAGATATCTTTGAATCCTACCGCGGGCTCCTGATCGGCCTGGCGTACCGGATGCTGGGCTCGGTCAGCGAGGCCGAGGACGTGGTGCAGGAGACCTACCTGCGTTGGCGTGAGGCCAAACACGAGGGCATCCGTTCGCCCCATGCCTGGCTGGTCACCGCATGCAGCCGGCTGGCCATAGATGAACTACGGTCCGTCCGTGTCAGGCGTGAGCAATATACAGGTCCCTGGCTGCCCGAGCCCTGGGTCGATGAGGGCGGCAGCCCGGCCGAACAGGTGGAAGTCGACGATTCGGTTTCGATGGCCCTGCTGGTCGTACTGGAAAAAGTATCACCGACAGAGCGGGCGGCCTTCCTGCTGCACGACGTCTTCGACTTCAAATTCGAGGAGATCGCGACCATCCTGGGCAAGACCTCGGCGGCCTGCCGCAAGCTCGCATCCCGGGCACGTGAACGCATACGCCAGGGCACCGCCAACGCCACCGTCTCCGCGCAAGAACATACCCAATTCGCCGACGCCTTCATCCGGGCCGCCCGCAGCGGTGACCAAGCCGCACTGATCGCCCTATTACACCCCGATGTCACGCTCCACTCCGACGGCGGCGGTAAAGCTCAGGCAGCCCTGAAAATCGTCGAGGGCGTGCCATCCGTCAGCAAATTCTTTATGGGGATCTACGCTCAAACTGATAAACGCGTAACAAACATGTCCATCACACACATCCGATTCAACGGCGGCCCGGGGCTGCTGGTCCACGAAGACGGGAAACTGGTCACCGCCTTCAGCTTCGTCCTGCGGGACGGGGCTATCCGCTCGATATTCGCTGTACGAAATCCTGACAAGCTGGAAAGGCTTGCCGCTGCATCCTGATGTGTGACTTACTCTTAATGCTTAACCCGTCACCAGCACCCCCGCAAAAAGCCCCTTGTCCACATTCCCCCCTGTCAGCACCACCCCGACGCGCTTGCCGGCCATCGCGTCCTTTTCTTTGATCAACGCGGCCAGCGGCGCCGCGCCGGCGCCCTCGGCGACGTTGTGCGTGTCGGTGAAGTAGCATCGCATCGCGTCGGCGACCTCGTCATCGGTCACACGGACGATGCGCTCGGCGTTGGCCATCACAACACTCAACGCAAACGGGTCCACCTGTCGGCAGGCCAGCCCGTCGGCGAGCTTCGTGCTCACCGGGTTCGGCACGGGTTTGCCCTGCTCATACGACAGTGCGTAAGTCGGTGCGTGTTCTGAAACCACGCCGACGATCTTTGTTTTCAGGTTCAGCGCCCGACGCGCCGCCGACATCGCGCAGAAGCCCGAGCCCATCCCGATCGGGACGTAGACCGTGTCCAACTCCGGCGCGTTGCTCAAGAACTCCAACGAATAGGTCGCGACCCCGCGGATCAGGCAGGGCTGGGTCGGCGGGATCAAAATCAAGCCACGCTCCTGGGACAGTGACGTGGCAAACTCCAACGCGGCCTGAAAATCTTCCCCGTGCTCGATCAGCTCAGCACCCATGGCGCGCATGGCCTTGCTTTTTTCAACGCTGTTGCCCCGGGGCACGACGATGACGGCCGGGATGCTCAGGCGGTGAGCGGCGTAGGCGATGGACTGGCCGTGGTTGCCCTTGGTCGCGGTGATGACGCCGGGCAGGCCCGGCTGCTCACGCTTGAGTTGGTCCAGCAGCACCAGCCCGCCACGGACCTTGAACGCGCCGGTCGGCGTGTGGTTCTCGTGCTTGACCCAGACCTCGGTGCCGACCCGCTCACAAAGCAGCGGCCAGGCGTACTGCGGCGTCGGGGGTACCGCCTGATAGACCCGTTTTGCCGCCTCACGGATGTCATCAAGTGTGGGCAGTTCAACAGTTGCGTCTGTTGCGACGCCCGCCCGGGGCATTGGTTTCGTCATCCGCCCGTCTCCTTGCTCATCATTGGAATGCACATTATAAGATAACTTAATATTAATACAACCGGCCCTTCCGCCCACCCAAGAGCTTTAAAGGCCTGTGGTTAATTTTTGTATGATGCATGGCTTGCCATGACCGACCTGATCCAGAAACTCCGATCGCTGGTCCCTCACACGAACCGCAGCATCATGCTGGCGCCGATCGTGGGCGTGGTGGCCGGGCTGGGGGCGATCGCGTTCAACCTGTTGTGTCTGGTGATCACGCATGTGAGCCTGGAGTGGTTCGCGGGGTATCACCAAGGCGGGCCGGCGAACGAGGCAGAGTATGTGGACGTGTTTGGCAGTGGCCTGCCACACCGGGAACTGACGCCCTGGCTTCTTTTAATCGTGCCGATCCTCGGCGGGCTGCTCAGTGGGTGGATCGTTTACAAGTTCGCACCCGAAGCCGAGGGCCACGGCACGGATGCGGCGATCGATGCGTATCACAACAAGGGCGGCGTCGTCCGAGGCCGGGTCCCGCTGGTGAAGATGGTCACCTCGGCGATCACGCTGGGCACAGGCGGTTCGGGGGGACGCGAGGGACCGATCGCCCAGATCGGCGCGGGCTTCGGCTCATACCTGGCGACACGGCTGAACCTCCCGGATTCTGATCGGCGCGTGCTGATGACCTCGGGCTTAGGCGCGGGGATCGGGGCAATCTTCCACGCGCCGCTGGCCGGGGCGATCTTCGCCGCCGAGGTGCTGTACCGCGACCCGGACTTCGAGGCCGAGGCGCTGATCCCCGCGTTTATCTCCACCACAATCGCCTACTGCGTCTTCTGCCTGGTGTTCGGGTTCCAACCATTATTCGAGGTTGAGGCGATCGGATTTAACCAGCCGTTGCTGCTGATGCCGTTGGCCGTGCTGGCGGTGGTGATGGTTGTGATGTCGTGGGTCTACATCAAGTGTTTCTACGGCATCAGCGCGTTGTTCAAGCGTTTACCCGTACCCAGGGTCATCAAGCCGGCGATCGGGGCGGGCGCGACGGGGGTCTTTGCCGTCGCTCTTTATTACGTTATCAAGGCATACGCGACCGACGAGTTGGCACACGAAGGTTTAAGCGTCCTGTCTTTCGGCTACGGCTTTCTTCAACACGTCCTGACCGACCCGACCACGATGACGGCTGCGGTCCTACTGGCGGTCGGGCTTGGGAAGATCCTCACAACCTCTCTGACCATCGGCTCCGGTGGCTCCGGCGGTGTGTTCGGCCCGAGTATGGTGATCGGCGGGGCGCTGGGTGCCGTGGTCGGGCTGCTCTTTCTCAAGTGGACGCCGGGCCTGGTGACCGAGGAACAGCTGCCGATGTTCGCCATCCTGGGGATGGCCAGCTTCTTCGCCGCCACCGCATGCACGCCCGTGAGCACGCTCATCATGGTCTCGGAGATGACGGCCAGTTACACGCTGCTGCTGCCGTCGATGTGGGTCTGTGCTCTGGCGTACCTGCTAAACCGCCGCAAGACGATCTACCACGAGCAGGTCGCCAACCGCCTGGAGTCGGCGGCGCACCGCGGCGACTTTATCATCGACGTGCTCAAGGGCTTGCGTGTCGCCGATGCGTTGCACGACGTGGCGCGGGATTTTGTGACAGTCCCGCTCGATATGCCGTTGAAAGATATGGCCCTGCTGATCCCGAGAACCCGGCAGGCCTCGTTCCCGGTCGTGGACGGCGACAGCAACTACTACGGGCTGTTCGGCCTGAACGACATACGACAGTTCTTATACGAAGCAGACACCGGCAGCCTGGCCGTGGCGCAGGACCTGGCGATGCCGGGGGTGAAGCCGTTGACGATGCAGATGGACCTATCCAGCGCGATCAGCCGGTTTGTGTTTGAATCCTACGAAGAGCTGCCCGTTGTGGATGCGGACGAGCCCGGCAAGGTACTCGGGCTTCTACGCCGCCACGACCTGCTGGTGACGTACAATGCTCGGCTGCTGAAAGAACAGAACTAACCCGGCCCAGACTCAACCGATGGCCGAACCCACCCGCCGATTCCTGTTTAGACACCGCCAAAGGCTGCACGGCAACCGCGCCTTCGCCGCCGTCTTCGATGCGCGGCTGCGCAAGACCGCCGGCCCGATCGTGGTATGCGCCAAGCCCAATGACCTGAGCTACTGCCGACTGGGTTTGTCCGTGCCCCGCCGTGTTGGGAACGCCGTCGCGCGGGGGCGCGTCAAGCGACGGCTACGCGAGGCGTTTCGATTAAGCCAACACGACTGGCCGACCGGATACGACCTGGTGATCGTCGTCAGGCCACACAAGCTCCAACCCGTAAACGAATACCAGACCCTGATCGGCACCGCCCTGACGCGCCTGCATGACAGGGTTCAGTTGAATCGCCGTGATTCCGCATCTGAGCAGACACCATGATCCGATGGACCAGCCACATCCTCAGCAGGCTGCTGATCTTCCTGGTGCTGCTGTACCGTGTCACGCTGGGGCAGGTGATGGGTGGGCACTGCCGGTTCCAGCCGTCGTGCAGCCAGTACATGATCGACGCGGTTCAGAAGCACGGCCCGATCAAGGGGGCGTGGCGAGGCATCAAACGCATCGCACGCTGCCACCCGTTCGGCGGCTCAGGCTATGACCCCGCATGACCGATAAGCCGGTAGACCTTTGACAACACCGGCTTCGTGTTCGACCATCTGCCTATGAATCCCCTTTCGCAGCTAAGCCAGAGCCTGCAACGCTTTCTCACCGAGCCCTATGAAGAGATGTCGCGTGCGCGCAAGTCATTGCGTTACATACTGGATTTCGGCCGGTATTGCGCCCGTGAGCTGCGGGCGGACAGGGCCGGTGAGATGGCCGCGGCGCTGACCTACCACACCCTGTTCAGCCTCCTGCCAACGATCGTGGTCATGCTCGTGATCCTCCAGACCTTCGTCGGCGAAACCGAACGCGAGAAGCTCAAGCAGGACGTCGTCGACTTCGCCCTGCAATGGGTCAAGGCCGACGAATCCGAAAGCGCCGCACAGGAACTCATCTGGCAGGGGCCGATCAGGCCCGGCGACACCAAGCCTTTCACGCGCGACACCAAGGCCGAGTACGAAGACGCGCGGCGGACACTGAATAAGAACGTCCAGTCGGTGATCGACAAACTCGAATCGATCAATTTCGCAAGCATCGGAATCGTGGGTGTCCTGATCTTCATCTACGCATCGACCAAGCTGCTGTCCACGGCGGAGCATAATTTCAACCGGATATTTGACGCCCCCTACGGGCGGCCGGTCTATGTCAGGCTGCCGTTGTACTGGACTTCGATCACGTTCGCGCCGCTGCTGCTGCTCGCCGGGCAGTTCGCGCAGAACTGGATCATCGGGGTGATCGAGAGCACGGCGGCGGCGGCGGGTCAATCGGTGGGTTGGCTGGGCGGGTTCACCGCGTTGATCACCCCGTTTGTCACGACCTGGCTGGTGCTGACACTGATGTATCAGTTCCTTCCCAATACCAAGGTCAGCACCCGCGCCGCCCTGACCGGCGGGTTCGTGGCCGCGATGTGCTGGATGATCCTCATCGAGGGCTTGAAAATCTACGTCCGTGTCGCGGGCACCGCCAGCCTGTACGGCGCACTCGCCCTGATGCCGTTGTTCCTGCTGTGGCTGTGGATCACCTGGCTGTTTGTGCTGTTCGGTCTCGAGGTGACCTACACCACCCAGATGATGAAAGACCGACGGTTCAAGAGCCTGCGTACCGCGGAGGACCGGGACGTGTTGTTCGACCCGCGTTGGATGATCCCGGTGGTCGCGATGATCGCCCGGTCATTCGAGGACGGTAAGCCGATCCGCTTCAATGAACTCCAGGTCGCTTCGGGCCTGCCTAACCGCGCGGTCGCCAACATCATCGATATCCTGACCGAAGGCAACGTCGTCCACCACATCGAACACGGCGAGCCCGGCGTCCCCGCTTATACCCTCGCACGCCCCCCGGAACGCATCGGCGTGGATGAACTACTAAACCTCAGCGAAAAAGCCGCCATGCGCGAGAAAAGCCGATCACGCCTGACCGGCACGCAGGTCGTCGCAGACCTGCACACCGCACAGGTCAACGCCGCCAAGGGCACAACCCTCGCGGATGTGATGAATGAAGATTCGATCTAATCTGTTTTAGGCATCGACCGCCGGTAGTCGTACCGCTGCGCGATGGGCATACGCCGACCGAACCCAAACGCACGGCCGGTGATCTTCAGGCCGGGCGCAGCCTGCTTGCGTTTGTATTCGTTCAGGTCGATCAGCCGGATCATCTTCAGGACCATCTCTGCATCGAAACCGGTCTCGGTAACGATCTGCTGGGCCGACTGCTCCTGCTCCACAAACCGTTCGATGATCTCATCAAGCACTTCATAGGGCGGCAATGAGTCCTGGTCGGTCTGGTCTTCGCGCAGCTCGGCGCTGGGGGGCTTGGTGATCGTGTCGCTTGGGATCACGGGTTTGCCGAATTTTTTTCGTAACGGTGAAGCGGGGTCGTCGTTGATCCAGTTGGCCAGGTCGTAGACCATCGTTTTGGGGACGTCGGAGAGGACCGCCAGGCCGCCGGCCATGTCGCCGTAGAGCGTGCAGTAACCCACCGCCAGTTCGCTCTTATTCCCCGTGGTCACGAGCATCGACCCGAACTTATTGCTGATCGCCATCAGCAATACCCCGCGTGCCCGGGCCTGAATGTTCTCCTCCGCCACCCCGGGGTCGGTCCCCGCGAAGATCGACCCAAGCATCGACTCAAACGCCTGGTGTGCAGGCTCGATCGCGACCGTGTCGAAGGTGATCTCCAGATTATGCGCCAGCCGTTCCGCGTCGTTCACCGACCCGTCGGATGAGAACCGGCTGGGCATCGTTACCCCCCGGACGTTCTCCCGGCCCAGCGCCGCGACCGCGATCGCGCAGCACACCGCCGAGTCGATCCCACCGCTTAAGCCCAGCACGATCGACTTGAACCCACACTTCCCGCAGTAGTCGCGCAGCCCAAGCACCAGCGCGTGATATGCCGAGGCGATCCCCTCGCTGAGCGTCTCCACCCGCGCCGCTTTCGGCTTAGCGTTCTGCTTACCCGAACCTGCGGCAAGTCCTTTACCGCCCCGCCCCGCCACCGGCACGTCCACCACCAGCAGGTCTTCCTCAAAGCCCTTGGCTTGTGCGATCAACTCACCACCCGGGCCGACCACGCAGGAGCAGCCGTCGAATACCAACTCGTCGTTCCCGCCGACCTGGTTGCAGTAGAGCACGGGCAGGCCGTGGCGCTTCGCGGCCTCACGCATCAGGCGTATCCGCAGCGCGTGCTTGTCGAGCGTGAACGGGGAGGCCGAGCAATTGATGAAGAGATCCGCCCCGTGGCGGGCCAGCTCGCTGATCGGGTTGTCGTGGTACAGCTGGCGGACGACGACATCGCGGTCGTTCCAGAGGTCTTCGCAGATGCTGATGCCCAGTTGCAGGTCGTTGAACGGGGTGATCTGCACGTCAGGCCCGGGCTCGAAGTAGCGGTGCTCATCAAAGACGTCGTAGGTCGGCAGCAGGCTCTTGACCCGCCGATGCTGGGGCCGCCCGTCATGGCAGAGGGTGGCGGCGTTATAGAGCATCCGCCCCTGGGAGTTATCGGACGGGCAGGGGTGCCCGATGACCGCGGCGATGCCCCGGCACTCCTTGGCCAGGTCCCGGACCGCCTGCTCGCACGCCCGGATCACCGCGGGCTTCAGAAGCAGGTCCTTCGGCGGGTACCCGATCACCGTAAGCTCGGGGAAAATCACCAGTTCCGTCTCAGAATCGCCCGCTTTCCGGATCGCCTCGCGGATCAATCGGCTGTTGCCTTCGATATCGCCCACCGTGGGATTGATCTGTGCCAGTGCGACTCGCATGAGGATTCCGGGGTATTGGGCTTGTTGTGAACGCGTGTGGGGACGAGGGATTGTAAGCCCTGCCGGGCTTCACGTCCTATATCTCGGTCGCGGTGGCTCCACAAACCCCGGACAGCCGATATCATGGTCCATCATGCGACTTAAATCTCTGACCGCCGTTGCGTTGACCACCTTAGTATTCGTGGCTGGCTGCGCCTATAACCAACGAACCACCACAAGCCAACAGACCGAGGCGCACCTGAGCAGCGCGGCGAACTACCAGACCAACGGCCTGCTCGACGCGGCCCTGGCGGAGTTCGGCCTGGCGTTGGAGGTCAACCCCAATATCGCCGACGCCCACATGGGTATGGGCGGCATCTACCAGCAGCGCGGCGACTACGAGATGGCCAGCCGGGCCTACGAACGCGCCACCATCGTCGAGCCCAACAAGTTCGAGGCCCACTACAGCCTGGGCCTGATGAAGCAGCTGCTCGGTAGGCTCCAGGAGGCGTTGCGGGCCTACAAAACCGCTTGGCGGCTGGACCCCGGCAACTTCGAGGTTAACCGCGAGATGGGTTCGACCTACCTGCAACTGGGCCGGCCCGGTGAAGCGCTGACGTTCGTACAGATCGCGACCAAGCTTGATCCCGAAAGCCAGGCCGCGTGGTGCAACCTCGCCGCGACTTTTAATCTTCTGGGTCGGTACGAGGAGGCCGTCGACACGTATCGGCAGGCGGCGGAACTCGGCGACCTGGCCGACCCGGTCCTGCTGGGCCTGGCGGACGCGCACATCCACCTGGACAACTACCAACAGGCGGTCAATGTGTTGGAGGCTCTGATCCGACGCAGCCCTTCGGTGACGGCCTACGAACGGCTCGGCTACCTCAAGTTCAAGATGCGCAACTTCGAGCCCGCGCTGTTCCAGTACCGCAAGGCCATCGCGTTAGCCCCCGACGACACCGCGACGCTCAACGGCCTGGGCGCCTGCCTGATGACCCTCTATATCCAGGACGGCCGTACCGACAAGGATAGGCGCGACGAGGCGCTGAACATCTGGCGCAAGAGTATCCGTATCAACCATCAGCAGCCCAAGATCGTCGACCTGCTCTCCCGCTTCAGCCGGATATGATAATAATCTCACCGGCGCACAACTCACGCGCAGAACGAGCCGTACCGTGAGGGTACGACAGTCAATTCTCACGCGAACATCATCCACCTTTATCGCCCCTCACCAGGATTAGCCTGGGCGGCTATGCCCGCAGTGCGCCGCGTGGCCGCGGCTGCTAAACACGACCACGACGGTTGGAGCGGGTACGCTTAAAGCGCGTAAAAAACCGCACCCTGTGGGCGGGGTGCGGCTCATGGGATTGGGAGGAGGAATCCCAGAATTAGACTGCTATGTGTTACGCAAGATACCCGTCTTCCAGGGTGACGCGGAGCTTTTCCAGCGCCTTGTTCTGGATCTGACGGACACGTTCCTTGGTCACACCGATCAGCTTGCCGACCTGCTCGAGCGTCAGCGGACGCGGCTCGGGCTTCATGCCCTTGGCCGGTCCACGCTTGATATTGAACCGATGCTCGATAACTTCTTGCTCGATATCGGTCAGTTCCGCGTCGTTCCGTGTCACGATCATCTTGACCTCGTCGGCGCAGTCCAACTCGTGTTCGGCACGCTGCGTGTCAGAGAAGTCGGATTTCTCCATCGCCGGGTCGTAGTCGGTCGGGAACAAACCGCGGTATCGGGTGAGCTTCATCCCGGCCCTGCTGAACGCCTTGAGGATCGCGCGGCAGCCGTAGGTCGAGAACTTAAAGCCGCGGGCCGCATCGAACTTATCGATCGCACGCAGCAGGGCCATATTCCCTTCGCTGACCATATCGCCGAAATCCATGTCGTTCAAACGGGTCCGCTTGGCCATCGCCAGCACCAGCGCGAGGTTGATCTCCGCGATCTGCTCACGGTAGCGCTCGGCCTTGCGGTGCCACTTAAGCATTTTGCGTGCCACGGTCGGTGCCATCCGTGTCCGGTCCAGCAGGTTATCACGTAGTTCGCAGACCTTGAACCGGCAGTAGTTATACTGAAGGAAGATCACGCGCTCCTGCGCCGCGGTCAGCACGACCGAGCCGAGCTTATTGCTCTGGCGCAGGCCCGCGACGTTGTGCATCACCGGTTGGTACCAGCTCGTGTCCGGCTGAGGAACAGGCTCGGCTGCCTCGAACAGCAACTCGATCGCTTCCGCTTCAGGCATGGCAAACAACTCATTGTCCATGTACTCGTACTTGCCGGTGAGGATCTGGTGAACCAGCGCCTTCTCGGCAGGTTTAAGTGTGCGTGTGGACTTCTTCGTGCCAACGCCTTTGAGTCCGCGCGACCGCGCAGTTGAAGTTTTCCGACGGGTGGTTTCCGCCATGGTGCGCCTCGTTTCTCTAACCCCTGAATCGCCCTGGTGCTGACCCGCATACACGAGCCGTCTGGTTTTCAAGGCACGCCCGGTGTGGTTCGCAACCGTCGCAGCCTTGACTTATACCATTATGTACGCGCACCCCCCCCTTTTAGTTTCACTATCTTAGAAAATTTCCAAATTTTTTTGGACTTTTATTTGTGGATTGGTGATTTCAAGAAGATAATTTTATCCATAATTTCTTTTTTATAAGATACTTACGTTGAATATGGGCGGAAGATCGATAAATAGACTGATCGGTAGAGATTGACCCATTTTGACACCGGCCATACACTCGCCATCAGAATGTACGCAAGCCTCGACCTATTAAGAGGTAACGTACTCTTGTGACAAACCGACCCCAAAATGGAGGCCCTCATGCCCTATTCCCTGCCCGATCTACCTTATGCCCACAACGCCCTTGCCCCCGCGATCGACGCCAAGACCATGGAAATCCATCACGGCAAGCACCACAACGCCTACGTCACCAACGTCAACAAGGCACTGGAAGGCACCGATCACCCCGCCGACATCAACGAGCTGATCAAGAACCTCGACGCGGTCCCGGCTGACAAACGCGGCGCCGTGCGTAATAACGGCGGCGGTCACGCCAACCACAGCCTCTTCTGGCAGGTCCTCGCCCCGGCGGGCGGTGGCGGCGCACCTTCCTCTGAACTGAAGGCCGCGATCGACAGCGACCTCGGCGGGATGGACAGCTTCAAGGAGAAGTTCGCCGCCGCGGGCGCGACACGCTTCGGGTCCGGCTGGGCCTGGCTTGGCGTGAAGGACGGCAAGCTCTGTGTCTGCTCGACTCCCAATCAGGACAACCCCCTGATGGGGGAAAAGTACGTCGACTGTGCCTGCACCCCGATCCTCGGCCTGGATGTCTGGGAACACGCCTACTACCTGAACTACCAGAACCGCCGCCCCGACTATATCAAGGCCTTCTTCGATGTCGTTAACTGGGATCAGGTCTCCAAGAACTTTGCCGCCGCGAAGTAAACCCGCGAACACAATCTAACCATCAAACAGGCACGCTCCGGGGCGTGTCTGTTTTTTTGCGCCGACTAAGTATTCAAAAAATATACAAAAACCTATAAGCCTGGCAGAAAAGTATTGACATCGAACAATCCGGGTTTATGCTATCCCGCTCAACAGACTTGGAGACGATGTGCGAACCTTTACGCCCACACATCCCGCCCCCCGGACCAACCCCCGGCCAACCTTCGACCGTGTCGAAGCCAGCGCCTGTCTTTCGGCTGTACCCGTCGCGCATCAGTAGTCCCCTGATGTATCTACCGGCGGGAGTCCGTCGTCGAACCCACATACTTAACGAACTCAAGAACGATCCGGCGTGATCGCTCCCGTTGCTGCCAATTAAACAGGGCGGCTTAGATTGATATTGATTATGAAAACACAAACCAAACCATCCCGAGTGATCGGCCCCGAGGACGTTCGGCGCGGTGATTACGTCACCGTGACTCACACGATGTACGAATACATCTCAGACCTCTGCCCTTCGATTACGGAAGAAGAGGTCAAGATCGTGCGTGTCACCGTCATGTCCGACGATGCGGGCCTGGCAAATAAAGTCGTCGCGGTCTGCCTGCCGTTCATCCTCGTCGAGGACACTACCGGCAAACGCGAGTCGCTAGACCTGCGCAGGCACCGAATCGCGATACTGACCAAAAACTACGGGCGCAAAGCCTTCAAGAAAAAGAAGCCCTTAAAGAAGCAGCCCACGAAAACATAGCGCGATCCTCGTAGCAACCCGGAAACATAATCCGTCATCTGGATCGACGCATCCCCAACAGACACAAGCCGCTAGACATCATCATCAGAACCGCAGGCTCGGGAACCACTGTGAACTGGGTCGCCCCCATCCTTGGCCCCTGAATGGGCGGGCCGATGATAAACGGGGGCACACCTATGGCGACAACGTCGTACATCGCCCATGTGGCCGTGACATTGTAGGTGCCCGCCGGCAATGGACCAATATCTTCTAATCTAAACGCTGGCGTCAGTACCGCAGCCCCGGGCAACCCGGTATCGTTGCTGATAAGCGTCCAGTTAATGTCAAAACCATTAACCTCAAGACTTGTCGTCACCGTCTGCCACGAGGTTGATGGCAAGATGTCATCAAGCGTGCCCGCCAGCAACGTGACGATGTCAGACTCTGTTGGCTGGGCTGGCGAATCCACACTCACATGTAAATCCGTCGGCACAGCCACAGCCGTCTGACACGTCAGCCATCCGACGAGGGCAACCACACACACGATTCCTGCACGCAATTGCGTGATCATCTGAAGTGTGATCATATTCATTTCCCGGCTCCTTATTCCACCCAACATCAGTTAATCAGATTGTAATGTAGAAATACTCCGTGGATCAAGAAAAAAACCCTCCCGATTTGCTGCCCATTGGGATAATTCATCACTTATCGGTCACGTTCGGCACTAACCCTCGCGACCCGTACAGCCGATACAATGCACGGGGCCGTGACCGTCACGGCTTTTGCGCGCAGACCCGGACCACATCGGTACAAACGGAATAAACTGGCATGAAACATTACGACTGTGT
>JAJDCW010000335.1 GCA_029260635.1 Phycisphaeraceae bacterium
GCAGGTGCGTGCGGCTGTTCAGGGCGTCAAGCTGGAGCTGCGCCCCCGCGGCGATGGCGCCGCCGTGGAACGTGCCGGCCCCGTCAACAAAATCCACCGTGATCGCCGTCCCGGCGTCAACCACAACACAGGCTTGCTTAAGAATTTCGAAGGCCGCCGCAGCGTTGAGCAGCCGGTCTTCACCGACCCGTGAATCGGCATCGACCTGACGGCCGATCGGGATGGTCAGGTCACGCTCGACCCGGCTGACCTGTTTGCCCAGGCTGGTGGTGATCTGATGCTCGATCTTCTTGGCGGCCGGGTCGTTAACCGAGGTCAGCAGAACCGTCGCGTCGGCGCGGTCGGCCAAGGGCGCAAAAGCTTTTGTCACCGCCTCGGCCAGTTCGCCCTCGCGTTCGTTTCGATAGGTGGCGCACTCCTGCAGTTCGCCATCGATGAATGCGCCGATGCGTGTGCGGGAATTGCCGACACTGACCCCAAGCATATTCAGCTTCATTCTTCCTTCCTCGATTCGTTCAGTGACTTGCGGATTAATGTTTTGTTGTGAACGATTCTTTAAAGGCAACGGCTGCTGAAGCAGCCTCTGCCGGAGTTATTCGGGGAGTTCATGGGGCTGCTTGCCTGACCAACCCGGGTCGGGGTTGCGTGATTCTGCAAGTATCTTCCAACAGGCTTCCAAGAGTTCGTTGAGCCCGGTCCCGGTCGCCGAGCTGATCGTCAGCAGGGGTCGATCCAACGCCGGGCCGAATAATTCAATCGCCGCGTCACGGTCCTCTTCGCCGCCAGCGAGGTCCATCTTACTCAATACCACCAGTTCGGGCTTGTCGGCCAGGGTATCCGAGTATTCCTTGAGTTCATTACGGATCACACGGTAGTTCTCGGCGGGGTCTGAGCCGTCCGTAGGGTCGATATCGACCAGGTGGACCAGCAGGCGTGTCCGCTCGACGTGGCGGAGGAACCGCGTGCCCAGACCCTGGCCCTTGTGGGCGTGCTCGATCAGCCCCGGGATGTCGGCGAAGACGATCCGGCGGTGGTCCGGCAGTTCCGCGATCCCAAGGTTCGGCTCCAGCGTCGTGAACGGGTAGTCCGCGATCTTCGGCGTGGCCTTGGATATCCTCGATAACAGCGTGGACTTGCCAGCGTTGGGCAAACCAAGCAGTCCCACATCGGCGATCAGCTTCAGGTCCAGCCGCAGCGTCAGCTCGACCCCGGGATCGCCGGGCGTGGATTCGCGTGGGGTCTGGTTCTGAGGTCCCTTAAATCGTTCATTTCCCAGCCCGCCCCTGCCGCCGGGCGCGATGACCTGCCGCTTGCCAAGCTCATCCAAGTCCGCGAGCAGTTCATCGGTGTCGGCGTCATAGATGAGTGTCCCCTTGGGCAGCCGGAGAACCAGGTCTTCGCCCGCCTTGCCGAAGCACTGCTTGGGGCCGCCGGGTTCGCCGTTGGGTGCGTACCAATGGTGCCGACCGGTGAAGTCCAGCAGCGTATCGACGTTCTCACTGGCGAGCGCGACGACCGACCCACCGAAGCCACCGTCGCCGCCATCAGGCCCGCCCTTGGGGATGTATTTTTCCCGGCGGAAACTGACCGCACCGTCCCCGCCTTTCCCACTGCGGACGAAGATGGTGGCGGAGTCGATGAGCATGGGGATAGCAGGGTACGGGGAACAGGGATCGGGGTACAGGCTGAAGGCTAATCGCTAACTGCTCATATAAAAAAACGGGTGCCCCAAGGGACACCCGCGATGAGTCGTCAACGGTCCGCGTGGGCTTAGCTGGCCGAGCGGATATTGATCTTACGGCCCTGGAACTCGACAATGCCGGGTGCCAGCGCGAATAAGGTGTCATCATTCCCACGTCCGACCTGGAAGCCGGGCTTGAAGTGGGTGCCGCACTGGCGGACGATGATCGAGCCGGCCTTGGCGACCTGGCCGCCGTAGAGCTTGATCCCGCGGAACTGGGCGTTGGAGTCGCGACCGTTCTTGGTCGAACCTTGACCTTTTTTATGTGCCATCACTCACCTCGTGGGCTGTTGGGTGTCATGTTTGCTTAAAAATCCGATCCCCGGCCCCGTTTTCACGGGTGCCAGCGAGCCGGGCATTATAGAGAACCGGACGTCAGAGGCAAATAGCTCATCAATCCATCATCATCCCCCGCCCGCGCCGCCCGATGAACCACGATCACCCCCCCCCCCCGCTGCGTATCTGTATCCCCCCATCGCCGGACATAGAATATCCGAGAATGCCCGTGCTCAGAAAGCCACCAATCCCACCCCAATTCCAGCCGGGACATGACCCATCAGGCTGGCTAATCCAGCGGTTCTTAGGCCGTTTTGCACGAAAAACCGTGGATTCTCGAACATTGGCTCTAAGAGCACTGATAGGCCCGAATCAGAGGCCTTATCGGACAGATAAAATCGGGGCAAGATAAGGGGGTGAAGATACTTGCAGTCGGGTTCGTGAGCCTTTACACTTCCCCGTCGGTGGGAACCTCAAAGTCGGTGGCTGGTGTGTCGTACACGCCTGGCTATATAACGCAGCGTTCCTACTTTCCTGGCGACCCGCTACTGAACAGCGGGCGCAAGATGAATTAACTAGGGAGGCTTCGCTTTGTTCACCCGTCATTATCTTGCTGTTGCCGTGGTGGTCTCCGGTCTGGCTGTGGGTATCCCCGCACTGATTGCCGACGCTGGCGATTCGACCGCGTCCGACCTCTATGAACAGGGTATGAGTCTTTACGAAAGCGGTGACCTGGAAGGTGCCCGTGATGTGTTCCACCGCGTGGACCCGATGCAGCTACCCAAGGAAGACCGCCTGAGCTATTACGACGCCATCAAGACCATTGATGAGCAGTCTGTCGCAGCGAGTGAAGTCATTGAAGCAGCCGAGGGCGAAGCCGTGGAAGTGGCCGAGTTGGAAGAGGCCGCCGAAGAGGTTGACGCCGCCGTAGCTGAACTGGAAGAAGAAACCGTCGAGGCCGTAGAGGTGGCCGAAGAGGCTACCGTGGTTGAGCAAGCAGCCCCAGCCGAAGCGGCCGTGGCAACAGCGCCCGCCAAGCCCCATCCTTCACAGATGCTCTGGGAAGCCGACGAAGCCATGGCGACCAACCCCTCGCTGGCCGCCTCGCTGTACCAGGCTGTCCTGAATGATGAACGCACCGACAAGCTGACCGCCTCGCAGGCCAAGGGTCGTCTGGCCCAGGCCAACCGTTTGGCGGAGCCCGCGCTGAATGCCGCGAAAGAACACCTGTCCCTCGCGTCGATGGCGGTCGAAGCCGGCCGTATCAACGACGCCCAGGCCCACGTCCAGGCGATCAAGAACAGCGGCGTCGTGCTGGGCTGGCGCAGCCAGGCCCGCCTGGAAAGCCTGGTCAGCACCATCGAAGCCAGCGCCCCTGCTGAACCGGCTGTGGCCGCCGAGCCGAAAGCCCAGGCCACCGAGGAGCCCATCGAAGTCCCGGTAGCTGAACTCACCGAAGAAATCGACTCCGCCCCGATCGCGACGGTCGTCGCCGCGGAGGAGGTCACCGCCCCGGATCAAGCCGATGTCCCTGCACCCGCAGAAGGCCCCTCGCCGGACCTGCTGCGTCAGGTGCGTCTGGGATACGCCCAGCAGAAGGTCGCTGAGGGCGAGCAGGCCCAGGCCGACGGCCAGCTGCGTCTGGCGATCGAGAAGTACCGCGAAGCTTCGGAACTCGATCCCGAAAACAATCAGATCAAGCAGAAGCTTTCCTCCGCCATCGCCCTCCAGAACAAGGGCCTGGCCCCGCAGGGCCTGCTCGATGAAATCACGCACCGCGAGAAGGTCAAGGCCCAGGAAGTCCAGGCCGAGTTCCGCAAGTCGATGAACATCGCGCAGCAGCGGATGGGTGAGCGCAACTACGCCGCCGCCTTCGACGCCGCCGCCGACGCCAAGGTCGTCCTGGACCGCAACCAGCGGTTCCTGGCCCCTCAGACCTATGCCTCCCTGCGTGCCGAGGCCGAAGGACTCTCCGCAAAAATCGAAGCACAACGTGCCGAGTTTGAAGCGATCCGCGTCGTGGAGCGTGAGAACGATCAGATCGAAAAAGAAGAGGTCGCACGCGCCAAAGCCGAGCAGGAGAAGGATGAAGAAATCCAACGCCTGCTGCGTCGTGCTTTGGCACTCCAGCGTGACATGAAGTATCAGCAGGCCCTGGACCTGATGGACCAGGCCCTGTTCCTGGACCCCAACGATGTGGCCGTCAACGCGATCAAGGACATGATCGAAGATGCCAAGATCGTGGTCGATGCGGCCGATATCCGCCGCCGCCGCGACCTGGCACGGATGGCACACAGCAATATCAGCGATGAGGCCTCAATCCCCTATGAGGATATCCTGACTTACCCGGCGGACTGGCCCCAGATCACGTACGAGCGGCTGACCAGCCAGGACGACACCGGCGGCGAATCCGAAGCCGATCGACAGGTCGCCGCCCAGTTGAAGGTGCCCGTACCCATCAGCTTCGAGGCCAACCGCCTGCCGAACGTCATCGACTACCTGCGTAACACCACCGGCGTGAACTTCTTCGTCAACTGGCCGGTCCTCGAGGCCGCCGGCGTCGATCAGGACTCGCTGATCACGCTGACACTGAACAACGTCCCCGCCGAGCAGGCACTGCGCCTGGTCCTCCAGCAGGTCGGCAGCGAGTTCGACCCGGTCGGCTTCTCGATCATCGAGGGCGTCGTCAACATCTCGACCGTCCGTGACCTTAGCCGGACGACCGACACCCGCGTCTACGACATCCGCGATCTGCTCGTGCAGGTGCCCAACTTCGCCAACGCACCCAGCTTCGACCTCACCGAGGCACTGAGCAATACCAACTCCGGTGGCGGCGGTGGTGGTGGCGGTGGCGGTGGCGGCGGCGGTGGCGGCGGCGGTGGCGGCGGTGGCATCTTCGGGGACACCGATGACGAAGAAGACGAAGAGGTCCCCACCCGTGACGAACTGATCGAGCAGATCACCACGCTCATCACCGAGACCGTCGGCGACTTCAACGAGTGGTCCATCAACGGCGGCGACGTCTCCAGCCTCGACGAACTCAACGGCAACCTGGTCGTCAAGACCACGCCCGACAACCACCGCAACATCATCGGACTGCTCGCTCAGCTCCGCGAGATCCGCTCCGGGCAGATCTCTGTCGAAGCACGCTTCCTGCTGGTCGATGAGAGCTTTATGGAAGAGACCGGGTTCGATTTCGATGTCCAACTCAACGAAATCGGGTCGAGCTTTGGGCCGATCAAGTTCGCCCAGGACAGCACTAGCCTGGCGGGTGTCAGGCCCACCGGGATCACCAACGGGACCTTCGGCGGCGATACGGGCACCACCACCACCGGGCCGGGGTTATTCATCCCGGGTACCGGATTCGGTCCCACCACCGGTCGGGCGATGGACTTCAGTGTTTCGTTCCTCGAAGACATCGAGGTCAACCTGTTGGTCAAGTCTACCCAGGCCAGCCTGCGAGCGCTGACCTTGACCGCGCCTCGCGTCACGATCTCCAACGGCCAACGGGCCTTCGTCGTCGTGGCTACCCAACGGGCGTTTGTCAGCGACCTGGAACCCGTCCCGGATGCCGCGGGCTTTGACATCACGCTCAGCGTCGTCCAGACGGGCGTGGTGCTCGATGTGGAGGGCACCATCAGCGCCGACAGGCGTTTTGTCACACTCACCCTGCGCCCCAGCCTCGCCAGCATCGTCGGCACCGACTTTGTGGATATTACAGGCACGACGGACACCGGCACCGATGGTGGCGGCAACCCGACATCCCGCGATACCTTCACGGGCCGGATCGAAACCCCCGAACTGCAAATCACCCAGGTCGCCACCACCGTCAGTATCCCCGATCAAGGGACTTTGCTGATCGGCGGTCAGAAACTGATCGGTGAGGTCGAGGTCGAAGCCGGCGTTCCCGTCCTCTCCAAGATCCCTGTATTCAACCGGCTGTTTACCAACGCTTCAATGAATAAGGACCACCGCACCCTGTTGATCCTGGTCAAGCCCACGATCATCCTCCAGTCGGAGATCGAAGAGCAACAGTTCCCTGGTCTGATGCAGGACCCCGGCAAGTTCAACATCAGCAACAGCCTCCGCTGAGTTGAATCAACACAACACCCCACGAAGCCCACGTTCTTTGAACGTGGGCTTTTTTCTTGGTTAAGTTTGCGAGTCAGCCACCCACTTACCGCCGCCGCTTCTTGCCGCGGCTGTCCATCGCGGCAAGCATCACGATGATCGCGGCGGTCTGGCACGCGACCAGGATCGCCTGCCACTGCTGAAGTGAGCCCAGCACCACCCCGCCGAGCCCGCACGCCAGCGTGCAGGCCCAGACCACCAGCACGGCCCGGCGTTCGCTCAAGCCACGCCGAACCAGACGGTGCGAAAAATGGTTGTGGTCGCCCTTAAACGGGCTGAGTCCCTGCCGGATGCGGATCAGGGTCACGCTGGTCAGGTCGTAGAGCGGTATCGCTAAAACCATCAACGGCATCAGCACCCCGTACCAGTGCCCAAGCGTCGGCGCGGGGGAACTTGGATCAAAGTAGGTCGTCCTTACCGAGATCACCGCCAGCACCGCCCCGATAACAAGCGACCCGGCGTCCCCCATAAAGAGTCGCGCCGGCGGGAAGTTAAACGCAAGGAAACCCAGCAGCGAGCCCAGCAGCAACGCCGCCATCGCGGCGACGAACCACTGCCCACCGATCAGGGTGGCCGCCAGGTAGATACCCGCGATCACGGCTCCGACGCCCCCGCTCAGGCCGTCCATATTGTCAAGGAAATTCATGGCGTTGATGATCGCGGTGATCCAGGCCACACTGACCGCCCCGCTGACCCACATCCCCCACCAGCCGTAGCTATCCAGAAACTGCATCGCCCGAACGTCACAGAGTGTGGTCAGCCCGACCGCAACGACCAGCTGCACGCCCAGCTTGACCATCGGCCCAAGTGCCCGTCGATCGTCGATCAGCCCCATCACGTGCAGGATACAGACGGCGGTGAGCACCCCCCCGCCCATCGAGGTGCTGCTGCGCAGGCCCTGGAGGTGTTCTCCGACCGCCGGCATTTGCTTGACCCACCAGGATTCCGGGACCAGCCAGACGCCCAACAGCCCCGCCGCCATCGGCAACGCCAAGCCGGCAAAGATCGCCACGCCTCCCGTGTTCGGGACCACCCGCTTATGCAGTTTATGGCTCTCAAACCCCGACGGATCGACCAGCCCAAGCTTACGGCTGGCGGTCAACATCAGGCCCGACAGCGGGAAACTCACCACGAACGCGATGCCCACCATGAGAAGACTTACCCAGATCATGCCCTATTGGATACGCCCGCGCGTCGATACGCAAACCCGCGGGACATTACCCGGTAAACTCCCCATATGAGCGCGTACAAGAACAAGCACGGCCGACGACCCGGGCGGGGCATCCGGCCCTGGCTTCTGGTCCCCAAGGTCCTTTCCGTAGGCGCGCTGCTTGGTGGGTTCCTGGCCGCAGCGGTCCTGCTGCACGCGAGCCAACCCACGACCCATGAACAGTGGGCCACGCTCATCTCAACCATCAGCACTCTGTTCCTGTGCTTGATCGTGCCGGCTGTCATCTGTGTCATCCTGCTCGGGGTGCTCCTGTTTCTGCAGCACCCCAAAGTCTTCCTGAAGATGCGCTGGTTCCAAGTCAAGGCGGTACTCCTTGTCCTGCTACTGCCCCCCCTGCATCTGACCGGCCGTGGCCTGATCGACGAGGCTCGCCTAGCATTGGCGGTCGACGACCTGGCCCGGGTCGCGGACCTGATGAGGTACTTCACGATCACCGCCGATTTGGCGGTCCTGGCACTGGTCATCATGGTCACGATCGGCCGGCTCAAGCCCCGGCTGGGGCAACGGCCCAAAACCCTGTCTGAGCAACGCGACAAGACGGCCGAATGATCACTGAGGCTGTTTAGGACCCCATATTTTTCTAACAATACCTGGTATTTCACTGGAAACACACTGTTTCTCAAGTTATTATGTAATACATCAGCGTAGTACTCCCGCCTTAGAAACGGTGCCCCTACAACAAGGTTCCCACGATGCCAAGACGTGCTTTCCTCTACATGGCTTGTCTGATCCTTCCGATGTTAGCGTGCCTGCCTCAGGAAGCAGAGGCCGCGGCAACCGGCGACTTTGCCGACTTCCGGGCCTTGTGGGTCAGCCGGTTCGAGTACCGCAACCTCGGCCCGTCCGGCGTTCAGCAGATCGTCAACGACGCCGCCAGCATGGGCATCACAGACCTGGTCTTTCAGGTCCGCGGCCAAGGCGACGCCTACTACAACAGCGCCTTCGAGCCACGCGCCCAGGCGCTGTCCGGGTCGTGGGACCCGCTACAGACCGCCATCGACGCCGCCCACGCTCAGGGCATGAAACTGCACGCATGGATCAACACCATGCCACTGTGGAACGGCACGACCGCACCCAGCACATCCACAGCGATCCCCCACCCCTGGTACCACACCAGCCCCAGCTACCGTGTCGAAGACCTCAACGGCAACCTCCAGCCGCTACAGTCCGGCTACGTCATCGCCAACCCGATCAACCCCGAGTGGCAGCAGCACGTCAACAACGTCGCCGACGACATCGTCAGCAACTACAACGTCGATGGCCTGCACCTGGACTACATCCGCTACATCGGGAGCATCTCCCACGCGAACCTCCCCCACGACGCACAATCACACGCAATGTTCCTGGCCGAGACCGGCCTGGACGCCGCGAACCCAGGCAACGTCGGCCCTTACCGGCAGTACATCCGCGACCGCATCACCGACCTGGTCGGCGACCTCCAGACCACGGTTAAAAATGCCGACCCCAATGCGCAGCTTTCCGCCGCTGTCTGGCGTGACCCCGATATCGGCACCAACGACTACCTCCAGGAATACCGCACCTGGCTTGAGAACGACCTCTTGGACATCGCGATCCCAATGATTTACCTCGGTAGCTCGAATAACTATCTGCTGCAACCCAATATCCAGAACACGATGAGCATCCCGACCAATACCTTGATCGCCCCGGGCCTTGGACCCTACCTCCACGATGATGCGGACCTGATCGTGCAGCAGCTACAGACAATCTACGGCGCAGGAGCCAACGGCTCGACCATGTTCTCCTACAACAGCTTGTTCAAGGACGGGCAACTGGGCATGGATAAGCGCGCCAATATCCAGGCCTTCATCGACTCGACCGTCAACGCCGGCCCGCCGCCACCGGGTGGGGTGGTCGTCCCCCTGGTCGATTTCGAGGTGGACGAAGGCTCGTTCTACGCCAGTGCCACCTACTCAGGCAGCAACCGGAACATCATCGCCGCCACCGCCGACCGTGATACCACTCAGGCACACGACGGCATCGCCTCGCAACGGATTAATGTCGATGGCGACGCCGGGGGATGGACACTTCGTCACGTCTCGGGCATCGGCGACCCGGCGAACAACGTGCCCATCGACGCCCAGGGCTGGATCGGCTTCTGGCTGATGACCACCGACATCGGGCTGAGCGTGCAGATCGGTCTGGACGACCCCGCCAGCG
>JAJDCW010000336.1 GCA_029260635.1 Phycisphaeraceae bacterium
AGACGTGAGCCTTTTCGGGAAACGGGAACGGGGATTTTAACTGCTTCTCCACCCTAAGCACAGGGCGGCTGGGTGCGGTCGTACCGCCCCAGGGGGTTACCTATTTTAACAGGAATATCAATTATGGACGTTCAAGATTCAACCAAGCTTGGGCAGTCGCCACCTTCAGCTTCCGGGCTCCCGGCAACGCTCCAGCTATCTGTACTAACGCCCTGTGTCGGCCAGCAAACGCTTAATAAAGTTAACAGCTATACGTATAGTGGAACAGTGGGTGACTTCACGGTTGTCAACCTGTTCGTTATCGTCGAGGACGACGAAGATTCATGGGAACTCCAAGTCATCAATTTCGATCAGTCGCCCTCGCGCTGCTACGGCGTCACCATCTATAGGCTAGATCAACCAGCCGGTAGCCCGGTTGGGAACTACTGTCTTTGGGATGGAAGCAGCAAGGATTGTTCCGCCGGCCAGGCGACCGTGGCCTAAGCCGTAGCCCGTAAATGGTGGGCGGGTGCTCGCACGCAACAAGGTGAATCCCCGTTCTCCGCTGTGTGACGCTCGCCCTTTTTTGTTATGCGTTGGGTACGTTAACGCCAATTAATTACAGTCAGGTATTCGTTAATACGGATTACTAGAATGATCAGTTCCACTAAGACTTCGAAACGTCTTGCAAGGCTCCTGCGCCTTGTTGTGCTGCTGCAGAACGAAGAGTTCTGTAGCGTGGAGAGTCTAAGGGGGGGGCTGGGTGTCAGCCGAAGAACCTTCTTCCGGGACCTGAAGTGCCTGGAAGAAGCGGGATATCCAGCATATTTTCAACGAGGTTATGGTTACGAGATCAGAACCTGGCCGACTCTTCAACCGGATTCCCTGACAGCCAAGGAGGTTCTCGGCCTCATGATGTTAGGCAAAATTGCACTTTGCCACGCCGAACAACCCATGGTGGAGCATGGCCTTGCGGCTCTCTTCAGGTCTGTCAATGCCGCATCGGAAGAAGTGCGGGAAGCATGCAAGGACCTTATGTCGTGCATCGATGTGCAACCTGACGCGGATCCTATAGATCCTTCGGTAAAAAAACATTTTCTTACTCTCCTGCGTGTAATCGATGAGGGGCGTGATTGTAGTGTCGATATGTCCGGCATCGAGTACGTACACACTGCTTCTTTCCATTTCGCACCACATAGCTTAGTTCTGGAGCACCGTGGCTGGACGGCTTCTGGTAAATCAGTACCTCGCGGTACGTCGTTGAAAATCCGTCTCACTGACATCACCAACATAAGAACTAAAGATAATTAGGAGGATTATGGCATGAGCGAACAACTGCAAGTGAGTCTACCTGTTCAATCTACCATCCGTGACCTAGTCGTGGTTCTTGAGGCACGAGACAAGACCATCCGGGATCAGCGGAAACATGAACGGCATATACTAAACGTCGCTGCCGAGATCTATGAGAAGGCCAACGACGGCATCGGACGTCAGGTTAGTACTGCTTGGGCGACCGACCTCTCGATCGGAGGGGTTGGATGTCTAGCCGATCATTCACTCCTGCAAGACGGTGCTTACTACATCAGCTTTGAACTGGGGGAGCAAAGCCGATACACCGTTCCGATCCGTGTTTTGGAATCCCATTCACTGTTCAAGCACATCAACAGGCTGAACTGTAGTTTTATGCAAGAGGATTAGATGTTCCGCGCTTGGTAGACGTGGTTAGCGCGTTGGATGTGTTGTCATCACTACCACGGAATAACTGGCCCAACAGCGACCGGGACGACCTCGGGTCTTTCTTGTATCAAATCCTGTACCACTTTAGGTAGCACTGGGTCCGACGCGGCATACGCTGACCATATCGACGGTGCCGGTAGTTCACCTCATGTCGCCACAAGTATCGCTGATGACAGTGGCAGGGACTTGCTGAGAAGAAGTGACGAAAAGCGGGTGAGAGGACTCGAACCCCTAACATTCAGCTTGGAACTTTGGTCCAGTGAGCTTGATTACTTGGCCGGAACTGATTATCTAAAAGTAGATTACAGATTTCGGTGGCTTTCGCAATCGCGCGCATTTATACGCGTTTAGGAGCGTTTAAACGCGGTAGTCGGGGCGCAAAACGGTAGTCGACGGTAGTCATTTAGTGGACTCTCGACACTCAGCCTACGCGGCTTGCGTGAGGAATCCTTACCGGCCTACAACCGGTTGGATTCTCTCACAGATCTTGGACTGGTTTTCAGGGGGCAGGTCAGACCATGGACGTGACACCCACGGAGAGCGGCGATGATTACATCGATCCCGAAGATGACGAACATAGGTAACTCTATTGGGCCCAACGACATCGTCGAGTCTCTCACCAGACGGCGCCACCTCAGCTGGTCTCAGCTTTATGGCTACCGGTCATGCCCACGCAAGTGGTTCTTCAGTCATGTAGAAGGCGTGCAGCCGGAGTTCGTGTCGGCGGCATTGGTGTTCGGGTCGGCCATCCATTCTTCGGCCCAACATCATTACGAGCAAGCCCTCGCAGGCGTGACCACGACACCCGTCGAACTCGTCGAGGTCTACCGCCAGGCGTGGACGGGACGAGCAACGCGACCGGAACATCCCCATAAAGTTCAACAAGACCGAGAGTGAGGACGAGTTCCACGCTACCGCGGAGAAGATGATCGAAGCATTCCTTGCTTCTGACTTGGCCAAGCCAGAGGGAGCCCTGATCGCCATCGAGGAAACCCTCACCGGCCAGTTGCATGAAGATCTGCCCGACCTGGTGGCACGGATCGACGTGATCTGGCAGACCGATGAGTCCACGCACCTGATGGACCTGAAAACTTCGCGGTCACGGTGGTCCGAGGCCAAGGTGCGCGAGTCGGCGGATCAGCTATTGCTTTATCAACTACTGGCGTCCCGTATGGCTCCCGACCAGGAACTCCAACTGCACTTCGGCGTGATCACCAAGGCCAAGTCACCGGCGGTACAACTATTGGATGTGCCGCAGGATGAGAATCGGACTTCGAAGGTCGTCGACCTCATGCTGCCGGTATGGAACGCCATGAAAACGGGCGTGGACTTCGCAAGCCCGTCGCCTATGTCCTGTTCAACCTGCCCCTTCCAATCCCGCTGCCCAGCGTACCACGGGTAGCAGTTCCTCTTTACATCTAATTCATGACTAACCCGTGTAACTGCACGTGACAGCTATCGCTGCGCGCACAACCAAGGAGATGACCATGACCACCGTACAAGTCAAAGACCTCGACACCAACGACCTTGAAGAACTCGGCGAGAATGTCACCGAGGCCATCCGGATCGACCACGAAGCCGCTATGGAGCGGTCACTGGCCTGCCACGAGGAGGAACCCGCCGATCCGAGCTCGGGAAGACCACCCTCCTGGACATGGAACGGCCTCCTAGACGGCACGACGTCGCGACCACAATAAGCCGGCCGCACCGAGTAAAGCTATAGTCGTGGGCTCGGGGATGTTCGCGCTTTCACCGGGCGGTGTGCCGGCGTTCCAGTTACCTAACACTTCGTTTAGGTCATCGATGCCCACGAAACCATCACCCGATGGGTCTGCCAACGGGTTGGCCGGAGGGACGCTCTGATTCCAATTGCCTAACACGATGTTCAGGTCATCGATGCCGACAAATCCGTCGCCGTCCAGGTCGCCGGTGAGTGCGAACACGGGCTCGAACTGCACGTCAAGCGGTGCCCCGGAGTTTGGATCTACCGCCATCAGTGTGTAGGAACTTGTGCTGGCAAAGTTGGCCTCGGTAAACGCCTCGAACGGGCCGATCGTGAACCCCTCGGTTTCCAGAAGGAACTCGATTTTGAATACATTTCCGAGTGCGGCGGGGAAGGTGACGACATCGGCCGTGTTGATCTCGAAGCCGGACACGTCGCCCAGGCCCGAGCTTAAGATGGTTGTCGGCGCGAAGTCGCCGGTCCAATCACCGGAGTCGAGCAGGACCTCGTTCCCCGAGCCGGGTATCGGGTCGTAGGCGGTGGCGGACCCGCTATACAGTGAGAGGCCATCCGCCTTCAGTTCGGCTGACGCCCGGGCGAAGACGTCGTTTGGACCGAGACTACCGGAGAAGTACTGCTCCGAAGCCAGCGTGCCGTCGATAGGGATCACGACCTGAACGGCGATCGGGGTATTGACCGGCAGGCTGCCCGACGTCGTCGTCCAATCCACGAGGCTGTGCGCGGAGGCGGTGGCGTGGACATCATTCGGGGGGTCGTAGTTCGGGTCGAATCCGGAGGCGTAGGAGTAGGACTTGGCCACACCGCCGAGCACGTTGAGTTCGAACGAAGCCTCGCCGCGCGCAAAGCTGAACCCGTCTCCGGTGGGATCGGACAGGGCGCCAGACTGGGCAGGCACATTAAACGGCGGGTTGACGAGCACGGTCGGTGCCGGATCGTCCAGCGGACCTCCCTGGTAGCGGGCCATGCTATCGGCCGTAAGGGTCACGTCCTGTCCCAGCGCGGAATTATGAGTTCCTGGTCCTAGAGCAAGCCCCGCAACGCAGATCGAGAAAGCCATCCATTGAGTTTTCATTGTCCCCTCCCTGTTCTTATAGTCGGTACTGAATTATTCGGTCTCCGCCCGGCAACGCAGCCGGTTTCTGGGCGTGCGGGTCAGTATTTAGTGCTGGCACGCCACAGATCAATCTGAAATTAACTTGATGCAGAGTAATCAAGCGCTTGTGTTAAAGCTAGAAAAACGGCCTGCGGTGGGCAATCCACAAATTAAGAGTCCCCGCTCTCATGTGTTAGTTGGTATAGGCCCGTGACTCCAGCACCGCTCTCCAAGATTCATGGCGCCCGCCAACAACCATCCCAATCTATCAAGCAACCCCTTATCAAGGAGTTATCCACCATGACCCAATTCGCCTACCCCATCCTGAACCTCTTCGTGGGCTTCGCCCTGTCGCTGTATGGGCTCATCCACTCAGCGAAGCACGTTCCCGCCTCCACTCAACTCCACGCTTTCTGGGCCGCCATGCCCAGCCTCGTCGCGGTTCTGATCTTCCTGTTTGGCATCGTTGCCGTGGGTGGCGGCCTGTCCCTGTTCGCCAGTGGCATGCAGGGGCTTAAGAAACGTAAACGTCAGATCGCACGGATCTACGGTAGACAGCACGAGCCGTTTGAAGACGAGGAAGACGGCCACCCGGCCTACTACCGCTGACCTAATGACGTCACCCATCCCTGATATCTAAATAATGAAAGGATCCCACCATGACGAATCTCATGCTCCACTGCGGCGCTCAGCTGGCCGACCCGATTCTGATCGCCGCCTGCCCCACCCCGGAATCGACCGATACCTGGCAGCCTATCCCGCACGCACGTCTGCTTGGGCTGACCATCGACACCCTCCAGCGTAGCGGCCTTGAAGTGGTTAACCAGGCCC
>JAJDCW010000337.1 GCA_029260635.1 Phycisphaeraceae bacterium
CTAGCAAACAACGGCCCGCCGACCGGGGGTGCCGGGGGTGGTAGTGGTCGTGTTGGTGGTCAGGTTCAACATAATGATAAGCATACATCGGACGCATCCGACGTCAATATTAATCACCCAATCGAGCCGACCGGGATGTCCATGGGCAAGCAATTCGTTTGGCTTAACCGCCTTTCGCCCCCACTCTCACCCCCCGCCGCAATAACACCAGCCCCGCCGGGATCAGCAGTGCAATCATCCCCGGCTCAGGCACATCCATATCATCCAGCGGCATCGTTGTCTGGAACACAAACACCAAGTTGTTCGGATCGCCCGTAAATGGCGAGAGGTCGAAATCCGGGAGCAGCGTCGGCAGATCGCCCACCGCTGAGACCAGCGACGTATGCGCCAGGTATTCCGTGCCGCTTGCGCCGATCATCCGCTCGTCCTCCACGCCCATCGTTTCGCCGGGGGCAATCCCCATGATGCTTAGTGAGTCCGGCGACGATGCGTTGGGGTCCAGCCCGTAGATTGTCGTGATCTCGGCAAACCCCGTCCGGCTGTTGTCCGACCAGGTGTGGTACGCCAGACCGATCACGTCCTTGGACGGGAAAACCACGCCGAAGGTGAACTCATACTCAATCCAGAATCGGGTTCGGTCCTTGACGATCCGGTTGATATCCGGGTTGTAGTGGTATGTGTCCTGGGGGTAGTGAATTGTGATAATGATGCCGGCATCAGGATTTGGCGGCGGGTCGAGAGTGGCCTTGAGATCCAGGAAGGGCCCGTCCGTCACCGCCGCATTAGCCTCTGACGCGAGTACACAACACAAAGCTATCAATACAACAATCAGACGTGATGCCATGCGATTTCTCCTCTCAAAAAATGAGATGTCGATCCGTTACCACCATCACACATAACCACCGCGAACGGTCGCGAAGAGACGGTTCAGACTGATTGTCGCAAGGTTTTAGGGGGGCTTAAAAAGAATGGGCCGGGCCCGCCCCGGTCGCCCTTACACGCCTTGGTGAACTGATGTAGTTCGTCACGCTCCGGTGGACCGCTTAACCCTAAGACGCTCTTCGGGTACGCCGCCATTGTAGACACCGCCCGGTCGAATGGAAAGGAGGCGGCGGCCCCGGCAGCACTTTAATTTCACAACGCGTACCACCGGCCCAGCCAAACCGCCCCGATTGTCCTTCAAACAGAAGCTTGCACGTGTTACGTTCAGCCCCGGTTGCGTGTACAATGTGTGATCCTCGCCGGGTACGGGATCGGCACGGGCCACGTTCTTAATGTAAGGATTGACCGATGGTTACTGGCACAACGCCCCGGACGCTGTTTGGTTATTCCTCCCGGGCACGCAACGCGGTTGATCAGCCCATCAGCTACCTGATGGCGCTAGCGCTGACCCAGCCGGACCTGATCTCCCTGGCGGCGGGGTTCGTGGACTATGACACCCTCCCGGGCGTCGATACCGACACGCTCATGCACGAGATCCTCTCGGACCCGGCGGCGTCGAAGGCGGCCCTGCAGTACGGCCGGACCCAGGGGCTCACCGAGCTGCGCGAGCTCGCTTACCAGCACCTGGCCAAGTGTGACGGGATCTCGCCGGCCGACTACCCAGGGAATCCTGACTGTGTGGCGCTAACCACGGGCAGCCAGCAGCTGCTGCACCTGCTAGCGGACCTGCTGATCGATCCGGGGGATATCGTGATCACCGCCTGGCCCAGCTACTTCGTCTACACCGGTGCGCTCAGCGTCTTCGGTGCATGCGTCCGCAGCGTCGATATCGACGAGCAGGGCATCGTCCCGGAAAAACTCGACGCGCTGCTGGCGACCATCGCTGAGGAAGGCAACCTCCACCGAGTGAAGATGCTTTACACCTGCACGCACCACCAGAACCCTACGGGCATCACGCTCAGCGCCGAGCGTCGGCCGCAGCTTCTGGACATCGTCAAGAAATACTCCACCGACCACCGCATCCTACTGCTGGAAGACAACGCCTACCGCGAGCTGACGTATCAGGGCGAGGCCCCGGTATCTATTAAGAGCTTCGATACGACCAATGAGCACGTCGCGCTGCTGCACACGTTCAGCAAACCCTTCGCCCCCGGGTTGAAGACGGGCTACGGCCTGCTGCCGGCGGACCTCTGCGAAAAAGCCATGATGCTCAAGGACGGTCGGGACTTCGGCTCCGCCAACCTCAGCCAGCACCTGCTGCTGCGTGCCCTGCAGAACGGCGCATTTGAGAAACAGGTCAACACCCTCCGCGACGCCTACACAAAGAAGCGTGATGCGATGCTCGGCGCGCTCGATGAATACCTCGGCGACTTCATGCCGAAGGAAACCCGCTGGACCCACCCGACCGGCGGGCTCTATGTCTGGCTCACGCTCCCGGAATCCATCGACACCAGCCGGCACGGCCCACTCTTTAAACGAGCCGTCGAGCTGGGCATGCTCTACGTCCCCGGCGACTACTGCTACCCCGCCGACCCGACGCGCACCGTCCCTAAGAATCAGATCCGTCTGAGCTTCGGCGTCCCGACAGTCGAGCAGAACCGCGAGGGCGTCCGGCTGCTGGCACAGGCGATCAAAGATGTCGCCGGCGTGTAATAGGGAGCTATCCGATGGCGTTCATCAAGAATGCCGCCGCGTTGATCACCGTGCTCATCCTGACCGTCGGGACCATCGTTCTCGCCACCACGACCTTTACCCAGGGCGGTTGGTCGATTCTTGCCCTGATCGTCTGGCTGCCGATCTTCGGCGTCTTCTGCGCCGAGTTGGGCCATCCCATCGACCGGAAGAACAACACGCACGAACCCGACCCCTTCATCATGGACTAGCGGGCCGACACGCCGGTCATCTGCTCTATATACTCCTGCCGATACCCGATACCCGATACCCGATACCCGATACCCGATACCCGATACCCGACCCACCATGAGTATGTCACTAACCCGCCGCCAACCCATCGACCCCGGCCACTACGGCATCGCGCAGGAGGACCTGCCTCCGATGGAGCAGGGCCGGTTCGACCCACGTGACTGGTTCAAGCCCGCCACCGGTTCCGATGCGCCCGACACATCGACGCCCCCCGGATTGCGCCCACTTGAACTTGAGATCGGCTCGGGCAAGGGCACCTTCCTCGCTCAGCACGCCGGGCTCTACCCGGATGTGAATTTTCTCGGTATCGAATGGGCCAAGTCGTTCTGCCGTTACGCCGCCGACCGCGCCCGTCGGCACAAGCTGGAGAACGTCCGCCTGCTGCGCTGCGACGCGGACCTGTTCATCCGGCATTACGTCCCCGACCACATCTTCAGCCAGGTGCATATCTACTTCCCGGACCCCTGGCCCAAGAAGCGTCACCACAAACGCCGACTCGTCCAAGCCGACTTCCTCAGGCAGCTTCACCGCGTGCTCGTCCCGGCCGCCGAGCCCGACACTACCGGTGGGGAAAACGCCGGGGGCCCGCGCATCCACATCGCCACCGACCACGTCGATTACTTCGAGTGGATGCAGGAGCACGCAGCCCAGGTCGCCGATATCTTCGACCGTCGGCCGTTCGTCAGTCCCCGTTCCGCCGGCGAGGGCGAGCTGGTCGGGACCAATTTCGAGCGCAAGTACCGCAAGGAGGGCCGGCCCTTCCACGGGATGATCCTCGTGAAGCGCCCGTGACCCCGCACGCACGATCCGTTATAGTGCGCTGGCTTGAACCCTCTGCCAATGCCCCCGACCCGGAGACACGATCCATGCACACCACCCCTAAAAAACTCGTCGCGTTTATCGTGATGCTCAACCTGTCCGTCTTTGCCGGCTGCGCGTCTACGTCTGATGAGATGCCCTACACGACCATGGACCTCGCCCAGCCGGTCGAGATCCTGCACACCGTCGTCGGCGGGCACCCGAGCCTCGACCAGCCCGGCCTCAAGCTCATCTCCAGCCAGGCTCAGCTCGACATGCTCGGTTCCGACGACCTGATCGGCCGACCCGTGAACTTCAATAATGAAGTTGTCGTCCTGGCGACCCTCGGCGAGATGCCGTCCAGCGGCTACTGGATCGCCATCACCGAGGTCTACCAGGAGGGCGACACCCTACAGGTCTACGGCATGGCCAACCGCCCCGGTGGCGACGCCATGACAGGCCAGGTCCTCACCTACCCCTACTGCGCCATCGTCGTCCAACGCTCCGGCGCCACCATGGCCGGCGACCAGATCGAGTCCGTCGAAGGCATGGACCCGCCGATGTAAGCCACGTCGGCCCTGCGTCATTAATTCAAACGCTCACCTGAAGCCCACGTTCATTGAATGTGGGCTTATTTTTTGAGCCAATCACCAACCACTAATCACCAGCCACCCGCTCTTTACCGGACCCGCCGGTGCAACCCATCTGACCCTCATAATCAGCCGATGATCGGGTCATGCCTGTGCTCGGACTTCATACCACTCAACCGACCCGCCGGGTGCTGATGCTGACGCATCGGGTCCCTTACCCGCCGGACCGTGGGGACCGGATCCGCAGCTACAACCTGCTGAAGCTGATCTCGAAGCACTTCGAGGTCGCGATAGCCTGCACGAGTGACGAGCCCGTCACGGAGGAGCAGCGTCAGAAGCTGTCACAACTCGCCGGCCGGGTCGCGATCCATAAGACCAACAAGCTGATGAGTAGGGCGCGCGGCGTCGCGGCGCTCGCATCGGGTCAGGCGGTCACCCCGAGCCTGTTCTACGACACTAAGCTCGCCGACACGCTCACGCACTGGCACACGCAGCGCCCTTTTGATGCCGTGTTGACTTTTTGTACCGGGATGATCCGTTACGCCCGGATGCTGACGCACCCCGCCCACCGTTCGCGCGCGTTCGCGGATACCCGGCCGATCCACGTGCTGGACCTGGTCGACGTCGACAGCCGCAAGTGGGCCGCCTACGCCGCCAACGCCAAGGGCCCGATGAAGTGGGTCTACGCGCAGGAGGCCAAACGCCTCTCGCGCATCGAGTCGGGGCTGGAGGACCACTTCGACCGGGTCAGCGTCATCAGCCGGCCCGAAGCCCAGACCTACCGCGAGCACCTGCGCGACCACCCCGGGCTCACCGTCGTCGAGAACGGCGTTGACCTGGACTACTTCGCGCCCTTCAACGACATCGCCAGCCAGACCGCTGTTTTTGTCGGCGTGTTGAATTACAAGCCCAATATCGAGGCCGTGCAGTGGTACGCCAAAGAAGTCATGCCGCTGGTCCGTAAAAAATTGCCGCACGCGCGGTTCCAGATCGTCGGCAAGGACCCCACGCCCCGGGTTAAAGCTTTGAAGAATCACCCGGGCGTGGAAGTGATCGGGACCGTCCCCGATGTCCGGCCGTACATCGAGACCGCCGCCGCGGTGGTCGCGCCGCTACAGACCGCGCGGGGTGTGCAGAACAAGGTCCTGGAAGCGATGGCGTGCCGGCGTGCCGTGGTCTGCTCGCCCGAAGCCGCCAACGGTATCCGCGCGTTGCCCGGCCGACACCTGCTCGTCGGCGAGACACCGAAACAGTTCGCCCGCTACGTCGTGGCGTTGATGCGTGACGACCACTACCGTCAGCAGGTCGCGGCGGCGGCCCGGCGGTGTGTGCAGCGGCGATATACCTGGCCCAATGCGCTGGGGCCGATGGTTGAGTTGTTGGGGGGTGTCCGCGAGCCTCAGCCCGTGTTCATGCCGCCGCTTGCCGAAGCAGCGTAAACCCGCCGGTCTGCTTGGCCATTGTCTTGAAACGGTCCAGGTGCTCGCCGATGGGCAACCAACCCGTCACGGACGCTTCTGACCCGCTATCAAAGTCCCGGATGATCTGTTCGAGCTTGTCCGCCGCGCTGCGCAGCCCGGTGTACGTGCGCATCCGCCCCGTCATGTTCAGCGGCATCTTCGGCATGTCCGGGTCGAATTCCCAGGGGTGGAAATACAGGATCGCCGGCCGACCCTCCGCCGCCGCCTGGTTCAGCCCGCGCTTCATCAGTGACAACGGCAGCAACCGGAAGTACCCGCCACCCGCGACCGCCAGTTTCTTGCCCATCACACGCCAGGTCAGTGGCGGCAACTCAAGCAGCCGGGACTGCCCCGCGCCGCCTTCTAAATAGAAAGGTCGATCCGGCGCGTCCGGCACGCCGTACATCGGGTGACGCACCGGGAACACCGACGCGTCATACACAAACCCCGCGTCGGCCAGCACGTCCACCGCCCAGCTTGTCTGCCGGGTCAGCGACCACGTCGGCGCACGGTACCCGAGCACCGGCATGCCGGTCTGGTCTTCTAATAACCGCTTGCTCCATTGCACGTCCTGCCGCATCGTTTCCGGTGTCAGCCGGTGCAGCCGGTCGTGCATCAGCCCGTGGCTGGCGACCTCGTGCCCCATGTCCACGCACCGACGCGCCAGGTCCGGGTGACGCTCCGCGACACAGCCCAGGAAGAAGAACGTCGCCCGGCAGCCCGTCCGGTCGAACAGGTCCAGCAGCAGGTCCATGTTCCGACGTACCCGCGACGGCCAATCCCCCCAGTTCGCCTGCCCGATCGCGCCGTGGGCCGCCTCAATCTGGAAGTATTCCTCCACATCGATCGTCACACAGCGGATCGGCACCTCAGTGGTTTGAGGTTGCGGCGCGGGGCTACCGGGTGCGGGTTGGCGGGTCGGTTCGGCGGTTTGAGTCATGTGCGTGCGGCGCTTTTGATTGATCGGGTCCTGATGCCTAGATCGACCACCTGTGCAAGCGGGGTTGTGTTTTCTTCCAGCAACCCCCGTTCATATCCCCTCAGGCCGTTGTTATGGCCGCCCGGAACAAAAATCATTGACTTGTCCACAATTATTATGATATCATCGTGTCTGGTTTCTCAAGTGGTTTTGTTCCCGTTCGGGGCCGAACTTAGCGTCCGATAACAGGTGTTTTGCCGATCTTTTTTCGATAAATGTGCGTTTTTTCGTCAGGGCGTCCGTCATCCAAGGCCACCTGGTTTAATATTGTGATATCACGAACCCCCACGCTCGCAGCGATGGGGGAGTCATCCGGCATCAGGGCGCACTAACCAAGCCGCCCCTTGCCACGAAAAGGGCATCCGCATGATCCATCGCAGGTCCACGCCACCCGCTGGCTTCACACTCATCGAACTGCTGGTGGTGATCTCCATCATCGCGCTATTGGTCGGCATCCTACTGCCGGCGCTGGGGTCGGCTCGCAAGAGCGCTCAGCGGATCAAGTGCCTGAGCAACGCCCGGCAGGTCGGCATCGCCGTCACCGCCTACGCCACCGACAACGACGACTTCTACATCAATTACAAAAATGAATTCGTCCAAGCTCCCCATGGGCTGCGTGCACCGAGTAAGTGGTATTGGACTTCCAAGCTCGTCATGGATGAGTACCTGCCCGGGATGGAGTCTTACGTCTGCCCCAGCATGGTCGTCTCCGGGAAAATCGGTGCGGTGCAAAATCTGGAAGACTTTCTTGATGAAGCCGAGGTTGAAACCGCTGTCGGCCCCAGAATGCACTGGTGGAATCAGACCCACTACGGGATGAACGCCTTCTTCCTGGGCTCGATGCTGGGCAACCCGTTCGAGCAGCCTTTTAGCACAGAACGAGCTAATAGCACGCCGCGCGTCTCCGAGGTTAAGAAGACCTCCGACACCATCTTCTGTGCCGACTCGATTAACGAAGAGCAGACCGTCCAGAACAACTTCAAGGGGGTGAACTACCTGTTCCCCTCGCACGACCCCCCGGGCACGCAGATCGGTCACGCCGACGCCCGCCACCAGAGCTCCATCAACGTCACCTGGGCCGACGGCCACGGGTCTAACGTCTCCGTGAACGACAAGGAAAACCCCTTCCACGAGGACGAACTGACCGACTGCGATGGCAGCAACCCCTGGGGCAGCTTCGACGACAACAAATGGGACCTTGAGTAGTGAAGTATTTCGCCTGTGACATCCGGGAATTAGACAGGCCTTGCTCATGCTTGAACAGGGGGTGTGCGCTTCCCACGCGCTTTTCAGGCTCTAAGGGCTTCACACTCATCGAGCTGCTGGTGGTGATCTCCATCATCGCGCTGCTGGTCGGCATCCTCCTGCCGGCGCTGGGCTCGGCACGCGAGACCGCCAAGCGGATCAAGTGCCTGAGCAACACCAAGCAGATCGCCATCGCCGAGACCGCCTACTCCACGGGCAACAAAGAATTCTTCGTCCCCTACATGAAGACGCTGGACATGGCCCCAAGCCAGTACGCGATCAACCCGTTGAATACCCCGCCGGTCGACGGCTGGTGGTGGACGTCCCGGCTCGTCGACGACGGCTTTATGGATAGCGGCGAGTCCTTCACCTGCCCGACGTTTGAGCCCGGCAAGGGCGGGTTCAATATCGAGGATGTGAAGACAAGTACCGACACCGATATGCGGGCGCGGGGGTGGAACGAGGGGCACTTCGGCCTCAACGCGTTCTTCCTGGGCTCCCTGCTGGACGACCCGGACACCTTCGACATGGACCTGGCGAACAAGACACCCCGCCAGGGCGACGTCCGCAGGCCGACCGACACGATCTACGGCGCCGACTCCGTCAACGGCTCGCAGCAGGCGACCATCGGCCGAAACCTCGGCGTGGGGTATCTGCGTCCGGGCTACAAGGCCCCCTCGCAGCAGTACGGCAAGGCCGACCCCCGGCACAAGGGCGCCGTCAACGTCGCCTGGGCCGACGGCCACTCGACCAACGTGCAGGCCTCCGACGAGGACGACCCCTACGCCCCCGAAGAACTCACCGACATCGCAGACACGCAACTGGACAACAAGTGGGACCGCGACTGATCCGGGTTGAATCAGATACGTCGCCTTCGACATGTGCGACTGACAGAAATGGATCTTTTGGCCACTCGGCCTGACTACTAGAAACCCCGGGGAACCGGCCAATCACGGCCGACGATCAGGGACACAGTAAACACATGCTGAACTACATCTGGGCCGGCCTGATTATCGTCAGTGTTGTCTTCGCGCTCTACCAAGACGGCACCGACCTCAACGACGACCGCTTCCGCAACGGCGAAGCGCTCAACGTCCAGATCGAGGGGCTACCCCCCGATTATGCGGAACGTGATGACCCCGGCCCCGTCGAGTTATCGATCACGATCAGCCCGACGGATTACATCGCTTTCTTCGACCCCTTATCCACCGCGGGCATCGCGCCTGATTCCGATCTAGCAGCGGAAGCAACCGAACAGATCACGACATTTTTCGCCGAGCCACTGCCGGCAACGCTTGTCCAGACCAGCCGAGGCCGAGAGTTCCAGATCACCGTCCCCGATTCACTCCCCGCTCCGCTTGACACTATTTACGAATCCACCAAAAACGACAACGACCTGCTCCCCGCCTATCTCGGCGGATGGGCCGGCGACCCCAACAGCCCCGGCGGCGTCACCGCATCCATCGAGTTCGGCCACGTTGGTTTCATCAAGACCCGGGAAGTCACCAGCGTCATGTTTGATCAGGCGGACAACGCCGTGATGTTCGGGATCGGTCTGATGGGGGTGATCGCGTTGTGGATGGGGTTGATGAAGATCGCCGAAGACGCCGGGCTCATTGCGATCTTCGTCAAACTGGTACGCCCTATCCTCGGGCCGCTGTTCCCTCAGATCCCCAGAGACCACCCGGCGCTCGGGCTCATCGCGGTCAACCTCGCCGCCAACATGCTGGCGCTGGGCAACGCAGCCACGCCGTTGGGCATCAAGGCGATGGAGTCATTGCAGGAGCTGAACAAAGAGAAAGACACCGCGACCGACAGCATGGTCATGCTGCTGGCGATGAACACCGCCAGTGTGCAGTTGCTTCCTCCTGTGACGCTGATCGCCGTGATGGGCCTCGCCGCCGCCGACCTGTTCCTTCCGATCTTCCTGGTCACACTCATATCACTGTGTGTGGCGATCACCGCAGCCAAGCTGCTCGGCCGGATGCAGACCTTTAAGAAGACCGACCCGATGCGGCCGAATAACCCGAATGCTCAGAAGGGGGGTGCGGCATGATGGAAGACATCCGCATCTACCAGGACTACTTCGCCGCGGTCGTCATCCCCCTGATCGTCATCGCGATCCCGATCTACGGGATGTTCAGGCGTGTCTCGGTGTATGAATCTTTTGTTGAAGGGGCCAAAGAAGGCTTCAAGGTCGGCGTGATGATCATCCCGTACCTCGTGGCCATCTTCGTCGCGATCAACATGTTCCGTGCCTCCGGCGCGATGGGGGCGATGGAAGACTTCCTCCGTCCGGTGCTCACCGCGATCGGCTTCCCCCCGGAGGTCCTGCCCATGGCGATCATCCGCCCGCTGACAGGCGGTGGCTCCGCGGGCGTCGTAGCCGACCTCGTCCAGCAATACGGCACGGAGTCCATCATCACCCAGATGGCCGGCACGATGTTCGGGTCCACCGAGACGACGTTCTACATCCTCGCGGTCTACTTCGGCGCGGTGAACATCAAGAAGACCCGCCACGCGCTGCCCGCCGGCCTGATCGCCGACATCGTTGCTATCTTCCTGAGCGTCTACATCGTCCGACTCTTGCTGGGTTGATGCCCGGCTGAATCTTCATTGCACAGGTTCTTACTTATGATGATCACGCCGAACACACGCCGTTTCGTTTCCCTCCTGCTCGTTACGACGCTCCTGGCCCTGCCCGGCTGCTCATGGGGCCAACGCGCCGAGTCTGCCGCGAAGCCCACCGAACTCGCCGAGAAGATCGACGCGGTCCTGCATCGCCTGGATGACACCGGCGCGATCGTCTCCGCACGCTTCCTGGAAGTCCCCTCCGGCAACGTCCTTTACGAAACCGACAACACGGACTACCCGTTCAAGCCCGCCAGCAACATGAAGCTGGTCATCAGCGCCACCGGGCTTGACCACTTCGGCGCGGGGCACACCTTCAAGACCTACCTCGCCATGGACGGCGACGACCTCTGGATCATCGGGACCGGCGACCCCGCGACCGGCGACCCCGTCATCGCCAAACAGTACGGCGGCACCACCACCACGATCCTCGACGACTGGGCCAAGGCCCTTAAAGACCGGGGCGTCACCGAGGTCAAGGGCGACCTCGTGTATGACGGCTTGGCGCTCGACGGGTTCGATGTCCACCCGACCTGGAACCTCAGCGACCTGCTGCACTGGTACGCCGCACCCGTGTCCGGTCTTGCCTTCAACGACAACTGCGTCGACATCACCGTCACCCCCGGTGAAGACGGCAAGCCCGCGAACTATTCCGTCATGCCCCCGATCGAAAACATCAAAGTCATCAACACGACTATTTCCGGTGGTGAAGAGCACGCGCCCAGCATCATCAAACTCCCCGGCGGGAACATCTACGAGATCTCCGGCACGGTCACCAAAGAGGCTGGGCTCAAGAGCAAGCCCGTCGAGGACCCCGGCGCGTTCTTCGCCGATGCACTCAGAACCAACCTCAAGTCTCACGGCATCGAGGTCCTCGGCAGCATCCGCGCCGCCGAAGCGCACCTGGACGGTCAACTCGTCCCGGCCGAGGAAAAAATCGTCGCCTTCCACGAATCCAAGATCGAGGACATCCTCGCCCGCATCAACAAGCCCAGCCAGAACCTCTTCGCTGAGATGCTCTGCAAAGCGACCGGCCGGGACTTTCGGCTTCAGCAGGGCAAGGACGAGGCGGGTTCCTGGCTCAACGGCAAGTTCGCGATCAAGGCGTTCTTCAAGGAAGCCGGCATCAATGCCCACCCGCTGGTCGTCGCCGACGGCTCAGGCCTAAGCCACAACAACCGCGTCACCACCAAGATGGTCTCGTCTCTGTTGCTGCACATGCACAACCACCCCGATGCTGAAATATTTTTCAACAGCCTCACCATCGGCGGCGTCGACGGCACGATCTCCAAGCGCTTCACCGACGTCCCCGGGAAGGTCCGCGGCAAGACAGGTTACATCTCAGGTGTGCGCGCCCTGTCCGGCTACATCCAGACCGACGCCGGCCCCACCGTCATCTTCTCGATCCTTTACAACGAGTTCTCCGGCAGCGCCAAGCCCTACGAAAAACTCCAGGATGAGGCCGTCACACTCGTGATGCACGAATATCAACCAACAGGTAATTAATTCCCGCGCCCTGTGTTGATGTCCCCCGTTTAGCGGGCGATCGAAGATCGCCGTGTCCCCCGGCATTCACCCCAACCAGTCCCACTTCGTCAACGTCAACCCACCCCCAGGCGTCAACGTATACTCCGCGTTCAACGGCAGCGGTGCAAAGTTCGGCCCGTGCCCGACCGGGACCTTGTACCCCACCGGGAACCCATACCTTTCCCCCCGGCTCGCAAAAATCTCCGTCAACGCCTCGACCTCTTCAAACTTTGGCCTAAGCGGGAGGGTCTCGTGCTTGTCCTTGCTCTTGAGCGCTTCGTGGGCCTGCTCCGGTGACGGTTTGTTTTTCAGAACCTTGCTCACGCTGTCGTCGCACGCACAGAAGTCCCCAAGGATGATCCCCGCCAGGCCCTCAAGTCCGCCGGCCTGTTCGATCTGGGTCAGCATCGAGTCGATCCGGTAGTACCCTTCGCTGAGGTCCTCAAAGAAAAGAAACTTCCCCACCATGTCGCGAAGCTGGTAGGGCGTCCCGGTCAGGTAGTTCCAGACCGCCAGGTTCCCGCCAACCAGCGTGCCGGTGACGTCCGACGGCGGTGGGGAGGTGAGGAACTTCATTACATATTCACCCCAGGGCTTCTCAATGTGTTGTTTGCAGACCAGGTCGAGCATCGCCTTGAAGTGTTCGTCGCTGATGTCGTAGAAGTCACTGGCGGGCATGGACGCGTGCAGCGTCGACCAGCCCCAGCGCGAGTGGACGTACTGATGCAACGCGGTCACGTCCGAGTAACCCGCGAGCAGCTTCTTATTGGCTTCCCCCGGATTACCCTGCTTGGCGGTCAGCTCATCCAGGATCGGCAGCAGCCGGGGGCCGCCGGACCCGCCGCGTGCCGACCAGATTACGTCGATGTCGGGGTCCTGGGCAAACTCGTACAACGCCCCGGCCCGGGTCTCGTCCCGGCCGGCAAACCAGTAGTGCTGCTGGGCACACTGCGGATGCACTCGGACCTCAAAGCCCGCATCAATCAGGCGGTCCACACCCAGCGATAACTCGACCTGTGGTGTCGCGGAACAGGGGGAGATGATACCGATAGTGGGGCGGGAGTCGGGCATAAGTATTGAGTTCTCGGTTTAACAGGGAGTACCGGGGGCGCCTGGGGCTGTTCAGTTTGCCCGGGGCTAATCGGGGCGTACCATAGTGTCGATAAGGTTATCATATAACAAGTGGTTGTCACTGCCCCCGGAATTAACCGGAGCCCCCCGGAGCCCCCGCGTGTCGGAAAAGCGAAGCATCAAACTCGGCCTGATTCAGCACGCCTGCCCCGTCGATGCTCCCCGTGAGCAGAACCTCGCTAAAGCAGTCGACATGATCCGCGACGCCGCCGGTCAAGGCGCGCAACTCATCGCCACGCAGGAACTCTTCACCGGCAGCTACTTCCCGCAGGTCGAAGACGACGCACGCTTCGACCTGGCCGAACCCGTCCCCGGCCCGACCAGCCAGACGCTCTGCGAACTCGCCAAGGAACTCAACGTCGAGATTACCGCCAGCCTCTTCGAGAAGCGCGCCCCCGGTGTCTACCACAACACCTCCGTCATGATCGACCCCGCGGGCAGCATCATCGGCAGGTACCGCAAGATGCACATCCCCGACGACCCACGCTTCTACGAAAAATATTACTTCACCCCCGGAGACGCCCCCGCCCCCGGGCGCGAAAGCAACGGCAACGGCAAGCATGTGCCTGGCCCCAACGGCTTCGGCGTCCAACACACCCGACACGCCACGACCGGCATGCTCGTGTGTTGGGACCAGTGGTTCCCCGAGGCCGCACGCCTCACCGCGATGCAGGGTGCCGAGGTGCTTTTCTACCCGACCGCGATCGGCTGGCACACCGAAGAGGCCGACGACGAGAACCAACGCCAACGCGAGGCCTGGCGGGTCATCCAGCGGTCTCACGCCATCGCCAACGGCGTCTTCGTCGCCGCCATCAACCGAGTCGGCACCGAAGACGACCTCACCTTCTGGGGCAGTTCCTTCGTCGCCGACCCCGGCGGGCAGGTCATCGCAGAGGCGTCCGCTGATAAGGAAGAAGTCCTGATCGCTGAATGCGACCTGTCACTCATCGAAAAGACCCGTCGGGGCTGGCCCTTCCTGCGCGACCGCCGTGTCGATGCTTACGGCGGGCTGTTACAGCGCATGCTGGATGGTGTCTGAGTCCAACGAATACGCTCCCCGCGCGGTCGTTTGAAACCGGACCCGACACCCTGATCCAGATAAGAACCCCATGCCCGCTGAATCAACCAACCCGTCGGATGAGTCCAGCCTCTTTATTGATTTCCCAACGACGGCTGAGCTTGGCTACCGCATGCCTGCCGAGTGGGAGCCGCACGACCGCGTCTGGCTCACCACGCCTCACAACCCCGACACCTGGCCGGGCTGCCTTGATAAAGCACAAGCGCAATACGATAACTGGATGACCCAGATGCGCCAGTTTGTCAAGGTCCAGACCACGCAGGAACTGGGCATCAAGACCGACGACTCCTGGATACGAGACTACGGCCCGATCTTCGTTGTCGACGACCGTGGCGGGCTGGGCTGTCACAGCTTCCGGTTTAACGCATGGGGGCGCAAGTACGACCCCTGGGACAAAGACAACTCCGTCCCCGGTCAGATCGCCAATCATCTGAACGTCCCGCTCTGGCGTCACGACATGGTCCTGGAGGGCGGCTCCATCGGCGTCAACGGCAAGGGTACTTTGCTCACCACCGAGTCGTGCCTGCTGCACGACAACCGAAACCCCGCGCTTAATCGAGTGCAGATCGAGGAGCAGCTTCACGCGACCCTAGGCACGACCCACGTCATCTGGATGGCCGGCGGGCTTGAAGGCGACGACACCGACGGCCACATGGACGAAATCGCCCGCTTCGTATCTCACGACACCATCGTCGCCGTCCGCGCTCCCGAAGGACACCCCGACCACGACATCCTCGAGAAGGATTGGCAGATACTCACAAGCGCAAAAGATCAGGACGGCCAACCGCTGAACATCGTCGCGCTGCCCGTCCCCGATCCGATTACCTACGACTTCCCCCTGAACCAACAGATCGAGCGCGGCACCTACCACCTGCCCGCGAGCTACGCCAACTTCCTGATCAGCAACGGCGCCGTCTTCGTCCCCGTCTTCGGGCAGACATCGGATGATGAGGCGCTCAAGATCATCGACAACGCGACGCCCGGCCTAACGATCGTCCCCATCCGCGCCGAGTGGATCGTCATCGGCCGCGGCGCACTGCACTGCCTGAGCCAGCAGCAGCCGGCGGTAACTAATACATGAAATCAAACCAGAAGAAGTATCCGCAGATTACGCAGATTTCACAGATTGAAATCGAATCTTCTTCTAATCGGTGTCATCTGCGTAATCTGTGGATAACCTCTTCTCTGTGTTTCTGCGCTTAAGTCCCGTTCGGCTGATATCCCGGGTTCACCCACTCGATCAGGGTCGCCCAGTTGTCGCTTGCGGCGTCTTCAAGATAGTTGTGGATCAGGCCGTGGACCTCGAAGCCGTTCTTGAGTTGAAAGCTCAAAGTGGCGTCGTGCAGCTTTCCCGCGAGGACTTTCTCGACGTACTGATGAGGCGTCATCTTGTGCTTGTAGTCGGCGAACCCCGGGATCAGCCCGCCGGCGACGATGCCCCTGCGGTTGTAACGTTTGGCCAAGTCTTTTCTCGCCCGGTACAGCAGCCGGCCGATCCGTTTGCCGCGCATGTCCGGGTGGACGCTGATGTCGGCACCGTAGTAGTACGCGCCGTCGGGGTCGTGGTTCGTGAAGTAGAGTCTGCCACAGATTTCCAGGAACGTGTGTCCGGGATCATCCAGGTCAAAGTTGATGAAGAATCCCGATCCCAGTCCAACGATCCGGTCGTTTTCCAAGGCCACGAACTGGCCCTCGGGGAAGACGCGGTGCTGGCTTTGGAAGTGGTCGGCGTTCATCAGCTCCCGTTTATGCAGTGTCGGGTAGCAGGCACGCTGGAGCTGTTCGAGTGCCTGGAAGTCGTCCGGGCACATCGTGCGGATCGTGATCGGGTGTTTGTCTGTCATCTTCGATTCACGCGCTCCCGGCGTGCTCACTATCGGCTACCGCGACCGCCTCACCCAGCGCGGCCATCGCCTCATGCAGCTGCTCGTCGGTGATCGTCAGCGGCGCAAGCGTGCGGACGCAGCTCGAATACAGCCCCGCACGGATCAAGATCAGCCCACGCTGGAACCCTTCTTCGACCACGCGCTGCGGCGCCGTCTTATTCGGCTCCTTGGTCTTGCGATCGTTGACGAATTCGATCGCGCACATCGCCCCGGCCCCGCGCACGTCGCCGATCACGGGGTATTGTTCTTTCCACTTTCGGAAGTAGTCCATCGTGATTTCGCCGATCTGCTCGGCCCGCTTGCTGAGGTTGTGTTCGGTCATGTAGTCGATCGACGCGATGGCTGCAACGCACGCGACCGGGTTCCCGCCGTAGGTCGAGCCCAGCCCGCCGACGTGCGGCGCGTCCATGATTTCGGCCTTGCCCGTCACGGCGGCGACGGGCATCCCGCTGCCGATCGATTTGGCGGTCAGCAGCATGTCCGGGTCGACCCCGCTGTGCTCAATCGCAAACATCTTCCCCGTCCGGCAGAACCCCGACTGCACCTCGTCGGCCGCAAACAGGA
>JAJDCW010000338.1 GCA_029260635.1 Phycisphaeraceae bacterium
TGAGCACCTTCAGGTGCGGCTAGCACGCGCCAAGGAACGCACGGCGTTGCTGGGCGCTGCGGCTCTGGTTGCGCGTGACCTCTTCGCCTTGCCACGGCTTAGATACCCGGGCGTGGCCTTGACGAATGCGGCGACTCAGAACTAAGGATTTCCAACCGCGAATAAATCTGTTGGGGCTAACTGGCCTCGTATGAGTATGACAACTATGTCCGAGCCACACGTGTTGTATTAGACCTTGTCGGTCAACGTAGTGGGCGGAGTTTAGGAGAGATGAGATATGAAATTTCAGATGATCACAACAGCGGCAGTCATGACGGCTTGCGTTTCAGTTAGTCAAGCCTCAGCGGCCTCATTCGATGGTGACACCCAGTTCGGTTCTATACTCTCGATTCGTGCCAGCGGCGAGCTACACTGGGCGAAGGGCAGCACCAGCGTCTCGACCGGGGATCCTATCATCACCGGCGTCTGGGGTGGCAATAACCAGGGGGCCGGCACGGTGAAGGAGATCGCAGTCGGTGATATCGACTTCGACGGCTTTGGCGATATCCTGACGGCCCGGAATATATTTGACACGACCGGTCCGGTCACCTGGACCGAACGAAACAGCGCCACCACCGCCGGTGGCGTGGGGGGTGTTTCATTCAACGTCAGCCCCGCCAACAGCATCGCCATGGGTGAGTTGGATTTCGACGGGAACGGCGACATGATCCTCGGCCGGGACGACGGATGGATCACCTGGGTCGAAAGAATCGGCAACAACGTCACATCAAATATCTCCCAGAATAAGGGTGGGGTTGTGTCGGTTGATATAGGTGACCTGGACGGCGATGGTAACGGTGACGTGGTGATTGCTCGGCCGGACGGCATGATCAACTGGACCGAACGTGTGGGTGATTCCTTAACCGGCGTCTTCACGGGGGCGAATACCTCCTTGGCCAACACCATCCGGATCGGGAATATGGATAACGACGGCGACGGCGACGTCATTGTGGGCCGTGCCGATGGGCAGATCAGCTGGGCGGAGCGGGACGGCAACAACCTCACGGGGAGAGGCAGCTTCAATGTGGGGGGAGTGATCGATTTAGCCCTCGCTGACGAGAGTGACGGCGGGAACGGTGGCGGTGATGTGTTCATCGCCCGACCCGACGGGACGGTCCTCTGGGTGGAAGCCGACCCTATCAATCAGAACTTTCATTCGGTCGCGACATCTCCACTGATCGCAGGCATTGGCGCGAGCCTCACGTCCATTGATGTCGGGGACCTCAATGGCAACGGGATGCTCGATATCGTGGTCGGGCTCGATGACGGTGTTGGCGGTGGCTCTCTTGCCTGGCTTGAGGTGCAGGGCACGTCGATCGTGGTCCTGGACCCGTTTTACAACATGGGGTCGCCGATCGTAGACCTAAGAATCGCAGACCGAGTGGTTCCAGCCGTACTTGTGGGTGACCTCAATAGTGATGGCTTCGTCGGGATCGACGACCTGAACCTGGTCCTGGGTAACTGGAATCAGAACGTGACACCCGGCAACCCCTTAGAAGGGGATCCCAATGGAGACGGGTTCGTTGGTATCGATGACCTCAATGAGGTCTTGGGCAACTGGAACGCCGGGACGCCCCCGCCCCCTTCGGCGGTGCCCGAACCCGCAACACTCGCGCTGTTAGGCATGGGCGCTGCGACGGTTCTACGCCGACGCAAGTAAGGCCAATGCCGAGACATAAACTTAGCCGGCACTCATTGACGTGGGTGTCGGATATTCACCCCCGGTGCGTCTGTGCATCACACAGTGATGCCTCCGCTCGGGAAACAATAAAGTTTGATTGAGTATTTCCAATATGGATGTCCGTACCACCGTGATGTTTGCCGCGGGCTCGATAATCGTTTCGGGTGTGGCCCAGGCCGCAGAGGGGCCGGTGTTTGATGTCGCGATCGACAGCCTGATCACCGCCGATACGATCACGATGGCCGATAGCCTCGGCCCGGGTTTCAAGGCACACCTGAACTTCCCTTACATGCAGCAGCGGGCCGACGGCAGCCTCCTTGTGCAATACCAGTACGGCCAGACGCAAAGCGGCAGCCTGGTGGCGGGCAAACAGGCGATCAGCACCGACGACGGGCAAAGCTGGACAACCTCAACGAGCCTAATTAATGGCGGACAGAGCCAACTTATTAAACCGGCAGGCCAATTCAGCCGTGGCTACTCTATCGGCTTCAGCACCGCAGACCCGCTGGGCCAGACCGTTCCATGGAACAATTCCAGCTTTTCCAGTATTGATGGCGGGCTTTCTTGGGTCCAAGGCGCATCCAGTTACGATCCAGCCGGTGCTGCTTATACCGTGGTCAGCGGAAACTTTGGGCGTGTCGTTGAGGTCGGGGGGACGCAATTTATGGCCGCTTTCGGGAAACGGGCGGGCTCGGCCTCGTCGGAGTCTCTCTTGTTCGCCAGCACGAACAACGGCATCAACTGGACCAGGCGGAGCACGATTTCACAGTACGTCCCCGGCACGGACCTTGGTGTGATGGATATCAGCGGTCCCAGTGAAACCGGTCTTGTCGAGCTGGACAACGGCGATCTGCTAGCGGTCTTTCGGGCGGGGCAGCCATTTCCAAATACTGATGTTGATGCGGTGTCTCCGTCATTGTTTGTAGCCACATCAACTGATCAGGGGTTTACCTGGTCCGCGCCGAAGACGCTTGGCGTGGCGGGTGTCTTCCCCAATCTCCATAAACTCGCGGACGGCTCGGTCGCTCTAACATATGGCCGATACGGCGCCAAGGTCTTGTTTGTCGATCCGACGGGCAAACGCTGGAGTACGCCCACAGCGATTTACACCGGGCCGGGCTCCGGGCACACCGATATGCGCCAACTAAGCGATGGGCGCTACGCCTACGCCTATGACCAGTCCGGCTTCTACCCGCCGCCTTGGAACGGATCCGTTCCTTCTGGGTTTGTGTATGACAACGACCAATCGGCAAACCTTAAGGTTGCCATACTTGATATCAATCAGACTCCTGTGGTGGATGACTACGACTGGGTTCTTGAGTATCACGGCGACACGACACCCGACCAGACACCTGCGCCCTGGCTGGCAGGCTCGGTAGGTTCCACCAGCATCAGGCTATGGGCCGAGTTGGGCCAGGATTACATGCGGATTGAGTCCGGGGCC
>JAJDCW010000339.1 GCA_029260635.1 Phycisphaeraceae bacterium
CACGAAGAACAAGAGACACCCGTAACGGATCAATCGGCCGTTTACGCATAACGATCCCCCGGCAAAACCGGGGGGGCCGGGGGCTGAGGGGGCTGGGGTCTTCAAGACAGTGTCTGCCTTAGTCTTTCGTTGAATGCTTCGCGTCGTAGCGGTCGGAGAATACGATCTCGTTGCTGGCGAAGTGGACCAGCTGGACTTCCATGTAGTACTGGTTGGTCTCACCCCGACCGATCCGGTAGAAGTCGCCGTTGAGCGCGTAGGTTGTTGCAGGGTCGTAGTCCGACGGGTCCGCCAGGACCTGGTCAGATGCCACGCCCTCTCTTGCCGCCAGATCAATCATCCGTGCCCGGCGTTCGACGAAGCGAAGCGTCCCTTTGGCTGTGCCGCTGTTGATCAGGTTGTTACGCAGCCGGGCGGTGACCACCTCGAACTCGGTCGAGCTGACGATCCCGGTCTTGTTGTTGATGTCGCCTAGGATCACGGTGACCCGTCCGGCATCGTCTCGGATGCGAGGCAGCTCGACCAGGTCCTGGACGATCCGCCTGGACGCCTGATCGCTGAACTCGACCAATGACGCCGGCAGCACCTTGGCCGAGTCGAGCTCCGCCTCGGTCGTGGCGGAGACATCGATGCGACCGCCCGAGTTGCCTCGGTCGTTGACGCAGCCGACACCGGCCAGCAACAGACAACTCAATACACCCGCCCTCAGCCCGTTACAGTTCATATTCATAGGGTTCTTCATGGTTAATAACCTCCGTGGAAGATTAGACGCACCGCCTGTCTGTGGGTTCCCTGATCCTGAGATACTTTCTCTTCGGGGGCATTGTAGGCCGCACGGGGAGTATGCGTACAGAATCACCCGCCCGGCAGAAGCCTTGATACGGGCTACCGTCTGAGCGTCGGTCTGAGCTTGTAGCTCCACTTCGCCACCTGCCCGACGACACGGGTCGGCATCAGGGCCGCCCCCCGGACGTTGGAGTACAGCGAGGTGGTCATATACCGGATCGCGTCGCGCGTGCCGACGGCCTTGGGCTCGTGCAGGCCCAGCGCCAAAACCACCGCGATGAGCTTCAAGACCCCGCCACCCAGCAGCAGCACGCCGTGGTATGTCAGGTGGATATCTAACACCGGCAGGTCGCGGCTCCAGCCACCCAGCTTCATCGCGGCCAGCGCCGCCAGCAGACCCGAGAGGATCCCGCCCAGCGCGATCGCGATGGAGTTGATCGCCACGTGTGCCACCCCGCCGGTGCGGTCCTTGCCGCGGCCGCCGCCTGACATCCCGAGCATGAAATTGAAGTTCGCGATCTCCATGCCCGGCCAGGCAAACACCGCCAGCAGCACCAGCGAATACCCCAGCACGAACCCGTCCGGCCCGATCAGCAGCCAGCCGATCGAGTCCGCTACACTCACAATCCCCACGACGATCATCACCGGCTTCTTGCCCAGCCGATCGACCAGCCTGCCCCAGATCGAGAAGCTGAACATCCGCACCAGCAGCGGCACCGCGATCAGCATGATGTTCGCTTTCTGGTTTGACCAGTGCAGCACGTCGAACAGGTACAGCCAGATGTACTGCCCGATGCACGCGATCGCCAGCGTGAGCGTGAAATTAAACAGTATGAATCGGCGGAATTCCGGCTGTTTCAGGGGCCCAAGCATCATGCTCATCAGCCCCTCGGTGCTCGGTTTTGATGTTTTCTGGGGGTCATCCACAAATCGGAATAACAGGATATCCAGCACGCCCATCAGCCCGGCGATGCCCAGGATCGCGGAGGTCACCTTCAGCATGATGTCCGGGTGGGTGCTTTGCACCTGTGCCGCCTGGTCCAGCGCGTACCCGATGCCCAGCGTCGTCACCAGCCCGATGGGTTGGCCTATCTGGTTGCGCAGCCCGAAGAAGCGCCCACGGATCTGACGCGGGATGACGTCCGACATCCAGTTCATCCACGCCGGGACCGACGCCTGCGCGCAGGACCATGTGACCAGCAGCGACAGCGCCATCGCCGGCCACCACCACTCCCGCGCGCCCGGCAGCATCCACGGGATCAATGCCGTGAACGTCCAAAGCCCCCGGCCGAGACCGCCCAGGATCAGGAACACAAGTTTGCGCTGGCCACGTTTTTCGAGCATGTAGGTCGCGGGCACCTGAAGCAGTGTCCCGACGAAAGGCAACGTCGCCAGCACGCCGAACCCGTAATCCGGCACGCCCATCTCCCGCGCGAACCGTGTCATCGCCGCACCCGAGATCGCCCAGAGCCAGACCGATCCGAAGGTCCAGGCATAAAACACGAAGCCCAGTTGCTGGCGCAGCGCAAGCGATTCGTCGGTGTTGGTGCGCACCTGCAACAGCGCGGGCCGGGGTTGGGTTCTCTGGCGTGCCATCATCGGATCGGTAGGGGGTGAGGCGGTGGTCCGTGGAACAACGCGTTGAAGGGCCACCGTTCCGCGCATCATAGGCCGTGGCTCAAAGCGTGCAACCACCTGTCCAGCCGGGTGTTGCATCGAGGCATCGGGTCACCGGGCCTGTTGTTTTTCCGCAACAACCGGTCTTAAACGGACCCCCGGAATCCGTTGGCCTACAATACTAAGTGCATGTTAAAAATAGCCATATAGGTATACAAGGCCCCCCGGCCGGGTTGGCACGGGCCTTGCGGTAAGGGTTGATAACTCGGAGGGAACGACGCCGACCGTTTGTGTTTGGTCGGAGGCACGCCGCCCGCGAGGGAAAAGAGAGTCGGACACTAAACGGGTTGAGGGACCCGCGCGGTGTGGCCAGAGGCAGGTCGCCCGGAGCCGGAAAGAGAGACGCAACATGCTTGGATTCAGGACCGCATTGATTAGTTGTATTGCGCTGGGTGGGATGACCCTCCCCGCACTGGCTGCCGACGGGCCGGTGACGGTGGTCGGACGTGCTGCGCCGGGCTTGGTGATGCCTATGCATGCTCCAGCCCCCAGCCACCGCCTGGTTCAGATTCACTCGTTCCACCGTGACGCCGTCGGCGTGATGATGGATGACGACGCGAACCACGGGCTGGTCCACCTGCAGATGAGCCAGACCCCGATCTACATCGACCCGGACAACGATTACATCCGCCGCGAAGGTGGGCTCGACCAGGGTCACTCCATCCTGCGTGCCCAGCGGGCCTACAAAGCGATGACCGCTCAGGACACCGCCTACGTCATCCGCCGTGAATCGATGCAGCCGGTGATGCAGCCCTCAGCGATCACGCCCCGCGCGATCCTGATCCGCCCGGATTACATGGAACGCCGTGACAACGTCAAGCCCATGCGGCCCGAGGTGGTTCCCGTGCCCAAGGCGCCCAAGGTCAAGAGCGGCCCGGTCGCCCTGGCTGACTGACCCGCCGGCTGAGTTTGCCGGTCAACCATTTACCCCTGATCGAGTGCGGCCCAGTGCAACCTCTGCCTGGGTCGTGCTTTTTTGCGCGCATATCGTGTTTAGCTCGGATGTATCGGATGCAAGCGGATTACAGAATTCAGATATAACCGCGCCTCTGCAGTTCAAGCACTTCTATCCGTTTGCATCCGATCCATCCGAGTTACTTCCCTTTAACCCGGGTCGTGCATATTGATGTGCCATATCTTCGGCACGGACACGACAGCATAGATATCGGTATAACTTGACCCATGACGGATACGAATAAACGCAACGCGGCGCTCGCTCTGCTGCTGCTGGTCCCCGCGCCAAGCATCGGGGTGTATACCGCCGTCTACGGGGCCCCGGGGGCGTTTTTCGCCAAGGCGTTTTTCATGGCCTGCAAGGTCTGGCTGCTGGTCCTGCCGCTTGTCTGGTACCTGCTGGTGGATAAGCAGAAGCTCACGCTCCCGCGACCCTCAGGCAAGGGGATGGGCATGGCCGTCGCGACAGGGTCGGCGATCTTCCTGGCGATCGGGGCGGGGTACTTCCTCTTTGGTCACTGGATTGATCCCAAACTCGTCAGCGAGAAGGCGATCGAGGTCGGGCTGAGCACGCCGATGCTTTATCTCCTGGGCGCCGCCTACTGGTGCACGATCAACTCGCTCCTGGAAGAATATGTCTGGCGGTGGTTCGTCTTCACCCGATGTGAAGCGTTGATGCCCAAGTGGCCGGCCGTCATCGCGTCGGGCGTGTTCTTCACGCTCCACCACGTCATCGCACTGACCGTCTACTTCGACTGGCGCATCACAGTCCTGGCATCGCTGGGCGTGTTCATCGGCGGGGCGACCTGGTCGTGGATCTACCTGACCTACCGCAACATCTACGCCGCCTATGTGAGCCATGTTTTTGCGGATGTGGTGATCTTCTGGATCGGGTACAGGCTGATCTTCGGGGGGTAAGGGTGATTAACCGCGAAGGCGCGAGGAGCGCGAAGTAAGAAGATCAGAAGTATCCGCAGAGTGCGCAGATGGCACAGATTCGGAATGCAGGTGAGTATGACTATCTTTTAATCTGTGCAATCTGCGTCATCTGCGGATAACCTCTTGCTGCCTTCGCGGTAATCCAGGTTTTGGAGTTTTCGTATGCAAGTTGACATCATCGCCGACTACGCCTGCCACTGTGGCGAAGGGCCGATCTGGAACGAGGTCGAACAACGTCTTTACTGGCAGGACAGCACGACCGGCCGACTGTTCCGCTATGACCCGGCCGCGGACCAACACGAGCAGGTGCTCAAGACCAACTACATCGGCGCGACCACCGTGCAGGCGGACGGGTCGATGCTGATGCTCGGGTGGGCGTGCGGGATATGGCGCGTGCAGGGCGATCAACTGGTCAGGCTGTGTGAGCCGATGCCCGGCGAATCCCGGTTTAACGACGTCGCCGCCGACCCGAAGGGCCGAGTCTTCGCGGGCTCCATGCCAATCGATGACCCGGATCACGAAGGCAAACATACACGCCTCGGCCGGCTGTACCGCTTCGACACCGACCTGTCCTGCCACGTCGTCGAAGAAGACCTCGGCTGCGCCAACGGCATCGGCTTCAGCCTCGCCCACAAGACGATGTACTACGTCGATTCCCCCGCCCACCAGATCTACGCCTACGACTACGACATCGAGACCGGCGACATCTCCGCCCGACGGATGCTTGCCCCCGTCGAAGCGCCGCTGATCCCCGACGGCTTGACCGTCGATGCCGACGGCAACATCTGGCTCGCCTGCTGGGAGGGCGGTTGCGTCAAGCAATTCACGCCGGGGGGCGGATTGTTACAGACCATCGAACTGCCGACCGCCTTGACCACCAGCGTCATGTTTGGCGGCAAAGACCTCGACGAACTCTACGTCACCTCCGCAGGCGGGAACGACAAAGAAAACCGAGGCCCCCACGCCGGCGCGTTGTTCCGTATCCGCCCGGGTGTGAAGGGGTTGCCTGAGAATCGGTCGCGGTTGGGGATGTGATACAAAGTTAATTGTTACACCCGATTCACGCCGGCGCACGTTTAGCGGGCGATCGAAGATCGCCGTGGGTTTTGTCTGTGTTTGTGCGTGAAGACACACGCGGATCTGCGATCCGCCGCTAAACGGGGCCGGTTATATTTAAACGTCTGGGGTTACACCGACATCGTCCGGAGCTTGTCGATCACGCGGAACTCCGCCGGGTCTGTCATGCGGTCGGTCAGTTCATCGAACGGCGTCCATACCGCGTCGTGGGTTTCATCGTTGCGTGTGACATCCATCGACTCGGCACGCAGCAGGAACCGTATATCAAAATGCTCGTGCGCCGGCTCGGTCTTCCGCGCGGGGATCGGGTGGATATCAAGATCAAACACGCCATCTTCAACCGGGACCACCTCCTCGATCCCCACCTCCTCGCGCACTTCCCGGCGGGCCGCCGCCAACAGGTCCGCATCCCCCGGGTCGATATGCCCGCCGGGCTGCAGCCAGCGGTCGAGCTTGCGGTGATGGATCAGCAGCACGGACCGGCCGTCCGGCGCGAGGATGAACCCGCTGGCGGTGAAGTGCCCCGGCTGGAAATGGTCACGCGAGAACGGGTCGCCCGGTGATCCGAGTAAATCAAGCATCCGTGCCCGGTAGATGGACTCCTCATCGCAGGCGGGGGCGTGCGACTGCAGCAAGGCACCGAGTGTTTGGATGCGTGGATTCATGATTGATCCATGATTCAGGCAATCGAATTCAACCGCGAAGACGCGAAGAGCGCGAAGGAGGAAAAAAGAGAAGAGTTATCCGCAGATCACGCAGATTGCGCAGATTTAATACAGGTTGTCCTGTCTCATATTTCCGAATCTGTGTCATCTGCGTGATCTGCGGACAAGCGCTTCCAGCTTTAGCGCTCTTCGCGTCTTCGCGGTTAACGCTTCACTCCCCGATCTTCTCCGCCAGGAACTTCTCGACCTGGTCGATGTTGATCCGCTCCTGGCTCTGGCTGTCGCGGTCGCGGACGGTGACGGTCCCCCCGGAAAGGGTGTCGCCATCCACGGTGAAGCAGTAGGGCGTGCCCGCCTCGTCCATGCGGGCGTAGCGTTTGCCGATGCTTTGCTTGGCATCGATCTGGCAGGTGAACTTCTCACGCAGCCCCATGTAGAGCTTCTGCGCGACCTCGGGCATCCCGTCCTTATTCACCAGCGGGAAGATGCCCGCCTTGATCGGGGCGAACCTGGGCTTGAACTTCATAAAGACCTTGCTCGGCCGAGACTCGTCCTCGGTGTACGCCTCGCAGAGCAGCACGAGCACACCGCGGGTCAGCCCGCTGGCCGGCTCGATGACGTTCGGAATATATTTGCTCGCCGCGTTGATCTCTTCCTTGCTCAGCCCGGCCTCCCTGGCCTTCTGCTGGCGTTCCTGGTCGAGGTACTCCATCTTGGCGTTGGAGAACTCGTTCTTCCAGCCGGACTTGTCGTTGACCGTCCCGCGCGTGTGGGCGTTCAGGTCGTAGCACCCGCGGTGGGCGACGCCCTCCAACTCCCCGTATCCGGGGGCGGTGAACGGGTACTTGTACTCAATATCGACACACATCTTGGAGTAGTGGGCCAGCTCGTCCTCCGCATGGTCGCGGAAGACCAGGTTCGACTTACTAACGCCAAGTGATTCCCACCAGCGCATGCGCTCGTGCTTCCAGAAGTCGTACCACTTGGGCGAATCGTCCGGGGCGCAGAACCACTCCAACTCCATCAGCTCAAACTCTCGGCTGCGGAAAATAAAGTTCCGGGGGGTCACCTCGTTGCGGAAGCTCTTGCCGATCTGGGCGATCCCGAACGGCACCTTGACCCGCATCGTGTCAAGGACGTTCTTATAATTCAGGAAGATGCCCTGCGCCGTCTCCGGGCGGAGGTAGGCCTTGGCGCTGTCGTCACGGATCGCACCGACGAACGTCTCGAACATGAGATTGAACTCGCGGGGTTCGGTGAGTGTGCCGGGTGTCTCTGTGTCCGGTCCAACGATGTATTGATATGCACCATCAAATTCAGCGTGGGTTAATGGCCAAATTGTTGGATTGCTTGCAACGGTAACACCAATTTTTTTGGCAAATTTCTCAGCTTTCTTTCTTGCCAGTGCATATGACTTGTCATCGCTATCATTAAAAGCAAATAATCGATCAATGGCTCCATTAGGCTCATCGCCGCTACCATCTTCCACGTCCCATGAAACCATTACCAAGACCTGGTCAGCGCGGTAGCGCTTCTTAGTTTCCGTACAGTCGACCATCGGGTCGCTGAACCCGCCGACGTGGCCCGAGGCTTCCCAGGCGCGGGGGTTCTGGATGATCGAGGAGTCCAGGCCGACGATGGAGACGGGTTCGCCGTCGGGGCCGATGGGGGGGCACTCGACGGTGTGTTTCCACCAGTGGTCGCGGATGTTGTTTTTCAGGGCGGTGCCCAGCGGGCCGTAGTCCCAGAAGCCGTTGATCCCGCCGTAGATCTCGGACGCCGGGTAGACGAATCCGCGTCGCTTGCAGAGGGCGACGATGGCTTCCATGGACTTGCTGGCGGGGTCGGTGTCGGGCATGGGTCGTATTCCTGCGTGAATCGTGGGCGGGCGG
>JAJDCW010000340.1 GCA_029260635.1 Phycisphaeraceae bacterium
TGCAGGGGCCGCACCAGGTCGCCCAGAAATCGATCACGACAACTTTGCCCTTGAGGTCCGAGAGCTTGGCGTAGGATTCATCGGCGTCGCTTGGATTCGACCACCAGATGAAGTTCAGCTCCGGCGCTGTGTGGCCAAGGAGTTTGCCGCGTGCGTAGGCCCCGTTGAGCCGGTCACGTGCATCGGAGAGACGTTTGGTGTCCTCCTCGGAGAGTTCGGCGTTATCGAGCTTGGCGCTGATCGCATCGACCAGGCTGACACGCAGGGGCTCGCGTGCCTCGGCTGAACCGTCGGCCTCGGCACGGGCGAAATTGTAGAAAGCGCTGGCCATCCGGCTGAAGTAGGCCGACGGCATCTCCGAGCTCTCTTGTGAACCCAGCGCCACGAAATCGGGCTGCAACGCGATGATCTGGTCGGGCTCCAACCAGCCGAACGACCCGAAACCGTCGTAGGCCTTGCCCTGCCTCCAGGCCTCGACCAGACCAGGCATCTGGAAAAGGTCATCGAGCATCTCGGCCCGTTTTGACGAGGGGGTGTCGCGTTGAAGCAGATGGAAACGCAGCGACGCGGCCCGAGCGGCCTCGGGTGAATCGCCTTGGGCCAACTCGGCGAGCCGTGCGTCGTACGACTCGGTGTGGTCGCTGTAAAGGACGGGGACGGAGGCGAACAGCGTCTCCATCTCACTCACGGAGAGCGTCGCGGGGTCCAGGTCGGCCAGGGCGTCGTTGACCATGACAGCGCGGTCGTCCATGGAGGGCCACTTGCCGGCATCGCGGAACGCCTGGAATGCTGCTTTGTGCGCAGCGACTGCGGTGTCGACGGGGCTGAGTGTTTCGACCACTTCAGCCGTGGTATCCGTCGCGGTGTCGACCACAGCGGTTTCGGCCTGGGTCACGCCGGCACACAGGCCCAGCGTAAGCACAGCCGCCGAGGCAAACGTGATGGGTTTGCTCTGCATAGTGAGGCTCCAAATTAAAGTGTGATGCGATGGTATAGCCGCCGTATTGTAGCGGCTTGTAGGTTCTAAGGTATCAGAGATCAAGCCTTGACTTAGGTGAGTCGTCGGAGGCAATGTCATTGAGTCGGCCGTACCAGAACAACTTAATAGCGTCGGAAAACTCGTTGGGGGGCACGACGGGGCCGCGGCGCTCGGTGATAACCTGGGTAGGAATTGGAATCTCAACGTCGTCACTGACCCAATTGGGACGGGATACGCTTAAATCGGCCCGACCGACATTCAGCGACTCGCCATGGCGTGCGAAACTCCCTCTTGTGGCCGTGTCAAAGGCGTCGCCGGTCACGCCACCAACGCCGGTCACAGGGTCTTTATCGCCCGCCGTATCCCAAGTCACCACGGGGGTCCGCCCGTCGGCGATCAGCAGGGTTGCCGAAGGCGAAAAGATTCGCTCCATATACTTGTTTTCGTTGTTGAGTTTCGAGGTGTTGCCCGCGCCGATAATGTTACCGCCTACAAAGTATTCTTTGCCCAGCGTATTTACATTCATCGTATAACTCATCGTGTAAATGTCCGGGTCATTCTGGTCCAGCTTGGCCGTCGGGCATTCGTAAGCGCTGTCTAAGAGGAACGTATCCTCGACCGTGGGCCTGAAGAAGATGGGGTCCAGTTTATCGCCGGTGAGGAAGATGTAGGTCGCGGCCTGCCAACTGATCCGCCTAGTTGCGGATTCCCAGCGGTGGCCGGCCGGCAGCAACTCTTTGTTCGAGCTTGCATAAGCCATCTGAGCGGTACCCATCTGTCGGACATTTGACATACAGACCGCAGCCCTCGCGGTCCGCCTTGCGGCACCTAGCGCGGGAAGCAGGATGCCGATAAGCAGCGCGATGATCGAGATGACCACAAGCAGCTCGATCAGCGTGAATGCGTGTCGATGGGTCACGTGAGTCTTATGTGTTGGTTGGTTTTGCATAGTTATATTTCGGTGGTGTGTTTATAAAGCCCCCGGCGATTGACTCCAAGACTCCATGGCCTTTATTACCTCTGGATACCTATTGTAGGTCCCCGCCCTTTCCTGCCCAAAGCGTACTATACTTTTTTGCCAACAAATGCTATCCAGGGCAACAAAACTAATGGCTTGGCTGTCGCTCCCAAAGCGTCTTTTCCCAGTCAATCCTAACGATCTAACCTGTTGATTGCAAGGACAATTGCAGTTTTACTAATGTTAGCCCACTGGTAAATCCTATTGAGGGCCACTAGGCTCGCAGATACATAAATTACTTATAAAAAACATTTTACCGCAATAGATCGCCAGATAACAAAAGACTATTTTATGCCGTGTATTTGTGAAACGTCGTTTACGGACCGTAAAGTGTGGTTGCATTTTTGTTTTGACGAATACTAGCCCAAACTATTGCATCTACATCGTGTAACGCTATACTGCAAAGCGTAATTATGTGCATCTGTGCGGACATCCAAACCGCTTTGGACGGGAGAGGTATTGCGAATAAGTAATACTAATCAATTGCGGTTCACGCGATCTTCTTAACAGATTCGCCTTGTATTCATTTGGTCACAAAGAAAGCAAATAAATGATCCGGCATCAACTTACGGCTGTGGGATTGGTAGTTGTGGGGCTTTCTGCATCGTCAGTCAGCGCGGTGGCGGTGGGCATCGGAGGTATCGATACCCCGGAGACGATTGGCCTGGGTGTCGCTGGCGGGATCGGTAACGCTTTTCCTGGGAACCCGGACCACACCGAGTACTACGCCGGGGCAATCACCCAGGGCAACAGCATCAATACCTTCCACACCGCTGCGATCAATGGTGCCCCAGCTTCGCTGGCGTGGTTCAAGTTCACGTCTGATGGCGTGTCCGACATCATCTTCGACACCTTCGGCTCGACCGCGGCCTTCGGGTTCGGCGGGTTAACCAGCAACCCCGGCACGGAACTGGCCGTCTACGATGCAAACGGCAACTTTGTACTCAAACAGGACAGCGTACGCGCTCAGGCGGATGACGAGCCTAGCAACGTCGATCCTGTAACCAATGGGCTGGACGCGACGCTCCCACCCATTGGCAACCGCGTGAATAACTCGCCGCATGACCCCCTGAACCCGATCGCCCGTGGATTCACACAGACCGGACTGGGTAAGATCGCCACGATTGATGCGGCGGGTAATGTCACTTTAGAGCTAAATGAAAACGGTTTCGCTGATTTCACATTCACCCGAGACATCTGGCTGAGCAATCAACGCGATACAAGCCAGTTGGCTTTCTTGAATAACCCCGCACCGAACCCACTGTGGGACCCGTCACATCCTGACCACGACCCCGATGCCGACTGGGACCAGCACCCGATCCTCCCGGCTGGGGACTACTTCATCGCGCAGACCGGCAACGCCCGTTTCTCTGGGTTTGCCCCAGATATGGTGGATGGGACGCCCGTGGCAGGTGATTTCGTGACCAACGCCAATGGCAATCAGTTGGACGACCTGATCCCCGATGACGGGTCGGGCGGCACTGTCCGATTTGGCTTCACCAGCATCCACGCCAACGGCGGGATCATGGTCCTCAACGCACGCAAGCCAGGCGACTTCGACGCCGACGTCGATGCCGACGCCGACGATATCGACACGATCTTTGATCGCGTTTCGCAGCTGGCCGGCCAGGGATTTGACGTGACCACCGGTGTTACACTCGACGGCCTCCCGTTGGATTTCCTGACCATCGGCGCCAACGACTGGGAGCCCGAGATCGACATGTCCGCCAACGACATGATGCTCGATCTCACCGGCAACTCACGCATCGACCTGGGTGATGTCACCATGCTCGTACACAACATCCTCGGCACGGAGTTCGGCGACGCCAACCTCGACGG
>JAJDCW010000341.1 GCA_029260635.1 Phycisphaeraceae bacterium
GAAGCGATGGAGAACGCGCAGGTCGCGATGATCGATATGGAAACGCTCGCCGAGTTCGTGCAGGACGCCGATATCGAACAGCTGCGTGGCCTGCAACAGCAGGTCGAAGATTACATGCGCGAAATGGCCGAACGCCAGGGCTTGGACATAGATGATGAAGGCAATTACCGGCTGACACCCCAGGCCTACCATACTTTCCAGGGCAAGCTGCTCCAGGAGATATTCAGCGACCTGGAAGCCTCGCGCTCCGGCCGACACGAGGGGCGGATCACCGGCGACGGCGCTGTGGAGCTGCCACGCACCAAGGCATATGAATTTGGCGACTCCCCAACGCACATGGATGTGCCTCAATCCATGATCAACGCGCTATTGCGTGAAGCCGGCGCAACCCCCACTGACCAGCGCCACGGCCGCGACACGCCACGCATCAACCTCAAGGCCGAGGACATCGAGATCCATCAGACGCGCAACAACCCCAGGTGCGCCACCTGTATCATCATGGATATGTCCGGTTCGATGCGCTACGACGGGCTCTTCATCGACGCCAAACGCATGGCTCTGGCGATGGACGGGTTGATCCGCCGTGAATACCCGGGCGACTTTCTTCAGATCATCGAGATGGCGACGTTCGCCAAGCCCAGGCACGTCTCGCAGGTGCCGGAGCTGATGCCCAAGACGCCGACTATTTATGATCCCGTCGTCCGGCTGCGCATCGATATGAGTAGAGAGGACGTCACCGAGTCCGTCATCCCGCCACACTTCACCAATATCCAGCATGGCTTCAAGCTCGCCCGTCAGTATCTTAGCACGCAGGACACGCCCAACCGCCAGATCATCCTCATCACCGACGGCCTGCCCACTGCTCACTTCGACGGCAGCATGCTTTACATGCTCTACCCGCCCGATCTGCTAACAGAACAAGCTACTATGCGCGAAGCGATGGCGTGCGCCCGCGAGCAGATCACGATCAACGTCTTTCTGGTCCCCAGTTGGAGCCAGTCTCACGAAGACGTACAGTTCGCCCAGCGCATGGCCCAGGCGACCAGCGGCCGTGTCTTCTTCACCGGCGGACACGACCTGGACCGCTACGTGCTATGGGATTACGTCAACCACCGGCGCAAGATTATCGGGTAGGGGCACCAGCAAGCCCGGGACGCCCGGCCCCGGGCTTTGCCGGTAATCTCGATTTGTTCTGTCGAGTTTATTTTGCCAGTTCCACATGCACGGGTACGGGGTTGGTGAAGATGTCGAACACCGGCGAAAGGTTTTTCGTGTAGTGCAACAGATCTTCAATATCTTTGTCGGGCACATCGGACTCGATATAAAACCTGACGCGGACCTGCTCGTAGCCGATACGGACCTCGTCCGAAAGGTTTAATAGCCCGCGCAGGTCCAATTCACCTTCCAGCTCGACCCGCACGGAGTCGAGCTTGATGCCCCGCGCAGCTGCGTTAATGACAAAACCCGTGGTGACACAACCGGCCAGTGCCGCCATCGCGTACTCCACCGGGTTAACGCCGCGGTTATCGCCGAGGATGATCGGCGGCTCGTCGTGGTCAAACTCGAATGCCTCGGAGCGCGAATCGTCTTCCCGGCCGGCCCCGTAGAAATCCTTGACCGAAGAACGAGCGTGCGTCCCGTCGATCCATTGGTGTTTGGCTCGGAACTGGAAACGGGCCAGTGACGGGTCTTTCTCGATCGCGGCGATCGTGTCGACAAGTTGACCGACATTGACGCCGTTGAGGCTCCTGGGCGTGGTGGTAGCGGTTGGATTCATGACAGTGCTCCTTGGAAGAGGGGTATTGAAGTCCCGCGGCGTCTTTGCCACGGCTGACAGGCACATCATCGTCCGGCATCGCGGCTTGAACAGTGCACACGAGGTACACCCCCGGTGTACTTGAAGTACACCCCCCGTTGGTGGATACTCTCGCGATGGTGTTTAAGAGCCAGTACAAACCTGTGACGGAATTGTTCGGCGCGCCCGAGCCGCCGAAGTCCGGTCGTGGCCGACTGCTCCACAGCGCCGTGAGTATGATCTACCTGCACGGCATCCACGCCGTCGGTATCGATCAGGTTGTCGCCGATGCGGGTGTCACAAAATCGACTTTCTACAAACACTTCGAGAGCAAAGACGAGCTGTTCATCGAGGCGATCCGCCTGCGCGACCAGTGGGAGGCCAAGGCTTTCACTAGCGCGGTGCTCGACCTCGGCGGCGACGATCCACGCGAGCAGCTGCTGGCGTTGTTCGACGTGCTGGACATCTGGTTCAACGACCCGGATTTCCACGGCTGCCAGTTCATCAATGTCGCGGCACAGGTCCCCAACCCGCACGACCCGATGCACGAGGTCGCGGCAAATCACAAGCGCCGGGTGCGTGACGATTTCCGCGACATGGCCAAACACGCCGGTATCGACAACCCCGAAGCATTCGCCGACCAGTACACCGCGTTGGTCGAGGGCACGCTGATCCTGCGTCAGGTCCACGGCCGCAACGACGCGGCTAAAGCCGTCAAGCCCGCCGTGCAGCGGTTGATCGATCAGGGCTAAACGACAACCCCGCTACCGAAATAGTTTGCCTTATGCCTGCGCCAGGTACGCGGCCAGCAGGTCACGGCAAGCATGAAGCTCGGTCTCGTGTACCATCTCGGTGACGGTGTGGATGTATCGCGTCGGGCAGGAGAGAGTGAAGGTTCGTACACCCGACGCGGAACGCTGGATCGTGCCCGCGTCCGTGCCGCCCCTGGGCAGTATTGATCGCTGGTGGGGGATCTTGTGTTTCTTTGCCACGGCCTCAAAGGCTTCGAGGATTTCCAGGTCGGCGATCGACGCGCCGTCCATGATGGTCAGCGCGGCGCCCTTGCCTTGTTCGCTGACGCTCATCTCGCCGGGCACGCCGGGCGTGTCGCAGCAGAGTGTCGTATCGATGGCGATGCCGATGTCCGGCGTGATCCCGAACGCCGCCGTGCCTGCGCCGCGCAGGCCGACCTCTTCCTGCACGGTGAAGACGCAATACACCTCGCACGCATGGTTCTTCGCTTTGGCGAGTTTCCTGACCGCTTCGATCGCGACCCAGCAGGCAACGCGGTTATCCATGCACTGGGAGACGCATGTCTTGCCGACCTTCTGGAAGGGGGCCTTGAGCACGACCATATCGCCGAGCTTGACTTTCTTCTTGACTTCGTCGGCGGGCAGGCCCAGGTCGACGGTCAACTCATCGATCTCGGGGACTTTCTTTCGTTCATCGGCGGTGGCGATATGTACCGGTTTACCACCGGGGTTCATCACGCCTGGCAGATCCTTCTTGGGGTCGTTCACATCCGGGCAGACGGTCACCAGGCGTGCGAACAGGTTGCGCGTGTCGAAACCGCCCACAGCATTGACGCGCAAAAACCCCTTGTCGTCGATATGCCGAACGAGGAAACCGATCTGGTCCATGTGCGCCGCGAGCATGATACGTGTCGGCTTCTTCTTCGTGGCCCCTCCCTTGGTGGGCTTCGGTCGAGCTTTACGCACGCAGATCAACGACCCCATCACATCGGTACGGACCTCGTCGAAGAGTCCTTTGATTTCACGCTCGATCAGTTTGCGGACACGGTGTTCCCGGCCGGGCACGCCGGGGGTCAGGGCGAGTTGTTCAAGTAGCTTCATGGGGACAGAGTATACCGCCGTAATCGGGCCGGTGTGATCGCCGCCATGATTTTGATATTCAACTGCCAAGCTTCTGAATCGCCGCCGCCAGGTCGATATCCTTCTGCGTCACCTTCCCGCCGGCGTCGTGCGTGTTCAGCGCGATATCAACCTTGTTGTACACGTTGTGCAGTTCGGGATGATGCCCGTGCTGTTCGGCGAGCAGACCTACACGAACGATAAACCCTAGCGCCTCGTTGAAGTCGGCAAACGTGTACGACCGATTAAGCGAGTCATCCAGGTGTGACCAGCCTTGCAGGTTGTTTAGTGCGTGGGTGATTTGTGAATCAGATAGGGGTTGGGGCATTTCAAGGGTTCCTGATAAAACCCATTGTAGGCCCCGACACCGGCCGTTCCAATGTGCGGTTTCAATTTCGTCGTCGGCCGGCGGCACACAGCGTAATAGCGCTCATCGCCAGCAACGCAACCGACGACGGCTCGGGCACGGTCGCGGCGGAAACCGGCGGCGGGGGGGTGCCGACGTTCCACGCGCCAAGCACCGCGTTCAGGTCCTCGATCCCGACGAAGTCGTCGCCCGTGACATCCCCGTCCCCATCGCCGATCGTGACGTTCTGGTTCCAGTTACCAAGCACCACGTTCAGATCGTTGATCCCCACGAACCCGTCCCCATCGATATCACCCAACAACAGATTGTTTAGAAGGTTCAGGTCCGCCTGTTCAGCCAGGCCGTTGCCGTCCACGTCGTACTGCGGTTCATCCGTCCCGCCAACCAATACCGTGGCCAGCAGGTCCGCGTCGTCCTGGTCT
>JAJDCW010000342.1 GCA_029260635.1 Phycisphaeraceae bacterium
CGGGCATGATGGCCTTGGTCTTGTCGGTAATCACGCCGGGGATATCCGAGGCCTGGAGGTTGTAGGTCCGGGGGTTGATATCGACAAATACCGGCTTGGCCCCGACACGAGCGATGCTGCCGGCGGTGGCGAAGAAGGTGAACGGGGTCGTGATGACCTCGTCGCCGGGGCCGATACCCATCGCCATCAGCGAGACCAGCAGGGCGTCCGTCCCCTAGGATACGCCGACTTCTTGCATGACCCCTCAGTACTTTGCCAGCTCGTTCTCGAACTGCTGGACGTATTCCCCGAGGATGAACTGGCCGGACCGGGTCACGTCCTCGAATACCTGCCGGAGCTGCGGCATGAGGGATTCGTGTTGCCGGCCGAGGTCTAATAAGGGTACTGTCATGGTGGGCTCGCACTTCCTTGTAGTTAGGGCCAAAGGATAGTCTCCCGCCGTCGCCAAGCCAAGGTGGCTCCCAACCGGGGGGCGGATACACGCCGTTGACTTGACAACGCGCTACCCGCAAACGAGCCTAGACCTTTTCAGATAGGTTCTACAGGGCCCAGATGAGTCAGGGATCAAGCAAGAACTTCATGTGCCCGCACTGCCGAAAGCGGTTCCAGTGGTCGCCCAAGATCGCCGACCGCAAGGCCCAGTGCCCCAGCTGCGCCAAGCGGATCCGCATCCCCATGGTCCCGGGACGGATCGCCGAGGCGATCGACCCCCTGCCTGATACGCATGTAGAACAGCCCCAGAGCGATTCAGACACCTACGACCTGGACCTCACCGGCGTTGATGAATCGATCGTCGAGGCCCCCCCGACCGCGGCCCAGAAGGCCGCCGAACAGACCGGCCGATGCCCCGCCTGCAATCAGTCGATCAACCCCGGCGCGGTCATCTGCGTGAAGTGCGGCTACAACCTTAAAAAAGGCAAACGGCTTCAGACCGCCATCACCGATGACGACGCCCCGCCCGCCCTCCCGGACAACCTGCCCGGCAGCTCCATGGCCTCGATCGGCAGCAGCCCCATCGCCCGCGCCCTGGCCGACCGCGAGGACGAGTTCAAACCCAACCAGTTCATGGACCTCTGGTTGCCGATCGCGTTTATCGTTGCCGGTCTGGCGGCCACGCTCTTCGGCACCCGGCTGTTCGAGGACATCCTCACCGAAAACGTCGGCTGGTTCCCTCGCGTGCTGATCGGGATCGGCGTGCAACTCATCCTGATCGTGCCGATCATGGTGCTTTCGGCCACCCTCACGGTCCAGATCATGGGCGCCAGCTTCGGCCCCCTGATGACCGGGCTCCTGAAATTCACAGCCATCGCGATGGGACCGCTTGGTGTCGCCGACGCCTTGCTGCTGGTGATGATCCCCCTGGCGATGGCGTTGAGCATGACCGCGACAGCGGCGATCTATGCCGCCGTCTACGTTATCTTCTGTGCGCCGTTCCTCTTCCTGCTGTTCGATCTGGAATACGTCGAGGTGATGCTGACCACGGCGTTCATCATCGGGCTGCGCCTGATGGGCATGGGCGGGGTCGCGGCGGTGGCTTATTCGCTGAAGCCCTAGGGCATAAAGACCACACCGGCGGGATTACTCACGCTCACTGAGCCGCTTGACCTCTTCACCGCCCAGCAGGTCAACCGCCTCGCGCAGCATCGCCGGAACTTTATCTGCAAACGGCGAATCCCCCGCCACCTTCACCAGGTCTGTCGTGTTGACCTCATCCAGGTTAGCGGGCTTGCCGCCGGGGAACCAGGCGTCCGCGTTGCCAAGCAGGTTGAACCGCATCTTCCCGTATTCGACCATGTCCCAGCCGACCGCCATGTTGCGAAGCCACAGCATGATCTCCAGGTTCAACTCACCGGGCACCCGCGTATGGTCCATCGGCATCCCGGCACTCATCTTCGCGGGGTGATCCACACCGGTCGCGGCAAGCATCGCCTCGGACAGCTTCGCATCAACCGGGGCGGTCAGTTCTTCCGCCCGGTCGAACAACGAAATCGCCTGCATATGCAGGTCAAAATCACTCGGCCGAGACGCACCCAGGCTCAACGTGTGGACCTTGTCCTGCATCAGGCAGAAAAGGTCATTGAACACGATCGGATGCAAAGGCTCACACAGCTTTGCCAGCTTGTCCGACGGTTTATAAAGCATCCCGCCCTTATCAGACGGGCTGATGATAAAGACCCCCATGTCCCGGCGGGTCGCCTCCTCAATCGCGGGCCAATTCCGCCGGAAGATGTAATACCAGTGCAGGTTCACATAATCGAACCCCTTGCCGGTCTCCGGTTCGCCGTGTTTGATCGCCTTAAGGATGATGTCCAAAGGCCCGTGTGTCGAGAAGCCGACAAACCTTAGCTTCCCCTCACGCCTAAGCTCCTGCGCCACGTCAAAACACCCGCCGGGGTTGCAGGCATACTCATAGCTCTGCCGGTCGTTGATCCCGTGAAGCCCAAGCAGGTCCACATGATCCAGCTGCAACCGATCCAGCGACTCCAACACGTTCTTACGGAATACCTCCGGGTCCTTCTCAGGCCCGACCTTGGTCTGCACGATGATCTGATCGCGCGGCAGTTTGGGTAGCACCAGTCCGAGCTGACGTTCGCTGGGTCCGTACCCCCGGGCGGTCTCGATGTGGTTGATCCCCAGTTCAAACGCCCGGCGGATCGTCACCTCAAGGTTGTCCTGAATCCCGTCCCCGATCTCATCCAACGGCTTGTCTTTCCAGCCGTCCTGATACCGCATCCCCCCGCAGCTGAACACGGGCATCTGCAATCCGGTCCGGCCAAATCGGCGTCGCATCATCGTCACGGTCGTCGGGTCGAATTCCGTCGGTGTCTGAGTCGTCATAAATCGGGCATTCTTCTTGTGTAGGTAAGACTTGGCGATACCGCTTATTGCGTCTGTTTATCCTGCTCCGCCTGCTCGCGTTCGAGGCGTTCGCGCCGCAGGCGCCGGCGCTCTTTTCGTTCAGCAAGCTCTTGGGGCGTCAACTCCGGCTGGGCCGCGGGCGACGGCGGTTCTGTGTCAACGGTTTGCGGGGCTGGATCGGTCGGTGCCGTTTCCTGACCCGTCGATTCCGGTACAACCGTACCGGCGCCCTGCTTCTTCCCGCTGAGCAGGTCGTTGAGAATCCCACCGACGACCGCCCCGGCTTCGGGACCGATTTTATCACCGATCGCATCACCCGCCACACCCTCGAGCTGGCCCTTCAACGCCGCCTTGGCGATCTCACCACTGAGCAGCTTGAAGTCCAGCGTCGGCTGGTCAAACGTCCCGCCCAGCGGGATCACGATCACGTGGTCGGGTTTCACGGCCCCCTTGAGCCACTTGATATTCGCCAGCGACGTACCCGGGATCGTCATCTTCAGGTCAAGCGTCTCGTTGTTCAGGTTAACCACCCCCGAGAAACCCAGCGCCACGTCCCCCACGGTCATCACAAAATCTTTATACGACAGCTTCCCGCCCGTCAGATTGATCGCTACCGGCGTGAAACCCACATTCACCAGGCTGCGGTCGCCCACACCCAGCTGCTCGAGCAGTTTCCTGAACTGCCCCTCGCCACGCAGGTCAAGCTCGCCCAGCACCAGGTTAATGTCCGCGTTCACATCCCCGATCGCCGGATCACTTATCGGCACGGAGAACCGCTCCTGCTTGATCGTCACCCCGATCGGCAGCTTGGCCGACACCGCCCCACCCAGGAACGGGTTGACCTTCTTTAGCACCGCTTGCGAGAGTGTAGGCGTCACCTGAAAACTAAGCGGCGCATCGGCCTTGAGTGTCCACTTGCCCTCTTCAACCAGCAGCTTCATGTCTGCGGACGCCGTCCGGCTCTTGAGCAGCAGGTCAAAGCCACCCGTCCCGGAGCCCTGTGTTCGAGCGGCGGTTTCCGGTGTCGCCCCTGAATCGGCCGACGGCGTGTATGACCCCACGACATTCAACAGCGCCCGTGGCCCGACCGCCGCCACCAACTCGCCTTCCATGCCAAACAGTGCATCGATCAAATCGATCGGGGCCTGCTGGACCTTGGTGACCGTCTGATACGACGCGGTGGTCGAATCAATCTCACCTTGGCTATTCATCAGGCCGCTGATATTCGTCGCGGACTCGATCAGGCCCGGCCGGGCTGCGTCGTCCGTGTTGCTTGTCGGGTATTCGACTTTCGCGTTCATCACGACGCGCGTGTCACTGGACAACCCCTCGCTCTGAATATCCATCAGCAACTTGCTCAGCGTCGCAACGGATTTGTTCTGCTGGTTCAGCTTCATCTGAGGGCTGTTGATCCGCCCTTTAAACCGTGCGGAAGGCGGGTCAAAGGCGTACGCCCCATCATCGCCCTTTACCAGTTTGCCGTAGACCTCGCTGAGGCTAAGCCGAAGTGTCGCGGGCTCGGCAAGCGTGATACGCCCGGGGTTAGGCTCCGCATCATCGGCATCCGCATTGGGAAACGCGCTTTGATACGCTTCAATTAAATCAGGCGTCAGGTCGAACTTGACGTAGGACCCATCGGCCAGATCAAAGTGCGCTTCCTGCCCACCGGCGGAGAACCGCCCGATCAGGGCGGAGAGCAGTCCGGCCTCACCCCCGGTCGTCAGGAGGTCCACGTTGAATGAACCCGATACGCCGTCGCCGTCGGCCTTCGGTGCCGTGGTCAGGTTGATATCCGCGTCGATGGTCGGCCCGAGCGCCTTCGTCGCTAACCCGTGCGTCGTAGCGGGCATCAGTTCGTCCAGCACCGCCGCGACCGGCGCGTTGGTCAGCTTGCCATTCACCTTCGCGGACAGGCCGGACAGATTGACCTGTTGCGTCTGGTCGATCAGGTCGGACAGTTCGATATCCAGGCTCACCCCACCGGGCTTGCCGTTGACCGCGCTGGTAGTCGTAAACCGCCCGGTCAGCAGCGAACCCAGGCCGTCGGATTGGATCATCCCCGTGGTGTTCTTGAGTTCCACCGTGCCGACCTTGTCGATCCGCAGTCCCGTTTCGCCCACGGTCATCTTCAATCCAACACGTGCATCGGCCAACACCAGCCCGGCGTCATTGATCGGCAGCTCAAACTCGGTCAACTCAACCGCCACACCGACCGGACCGGCAAGCGTGCTGGCGGGCTTGTCACCCGTCGCCGACAGCAGAGCCCACGCATCGGGCGTCACCGTCAGGCGGACATGAGAGGTACCCACGCCGACGACACCGCCCTCGTTGAACGCCACCCCGCCATCGATATCCATGTGCTCGCTAACGAAAGTCAGCGTCGCGGTCCCGCCGGACGTGCCCGCCTCGCCCTTGATCTCGCCGTTGACCACCGGGCCGAGCAGCGCCGTCAGCTTCCCGCCCTGCTCCATCAGCGAATCAAGAAACTCCGTCGGCAGGTCCGTCACCACCGTGGCGATCTGCGCGCTGGCGGCGTCAGGTTGATACAGGCCCGAGCCGTCAAACAACCCGTCGATCTGTGCATCCGCCACGACCGATCCTTTGCGGTCGGCCTGACTGACCTCCGCATTCAGCTTGAAAAGAAGCTGAGTCGGGTCCGCGCCGGCCAGGTCCGCCTCTTTCACGATCAATCGGATCGGGTCGGTTACATCATGCGCCCGGTATGTGACATCCACGTCACGCAACACCATTGAAAACGACAGCCCCTCGGGCCAGGTGATCGGCCCCCCACCGCCGCTGCCGGTGGAGGGTTGTTTCTTACTTTTGGCCTTGCCGCCGCGTGACGCCAGCGCCCGTTGCAGGTTGGTTGTCCCGTCCTCATAACCCACGATGTCCCCCGAGACTGATTCGATCCGTGCCTCACCGATCGTCAGCCCGCCGCTTAGCAGGCCAAACAGCGTCGCGTCGGGCAGATCGATCCGCCCGACCCGCGCGACCTGGGCACCGTCCTCCCCGCGCACAACCAGGCCGGACATGCTCTGCCCGCCGAACCAGCCCAGACTCAACGTATCCACCTCGACCTTGCCGGCGATGCCATCGCTGACCGCGCCGAAGATAAAACCCTTACCCGCGTTCGTACTCAGCAGCGTCGGCAGCAGCAACACCAGCACGACCACCAACACCAGCAACAACCCCGCAAGCAGCAGCAACCGGCGTGGCCAGCGTGACTTGGTCACGGCACCACCCTTTCCGGCTGGCTCCTCGGATGAAACGGTCGCGTCTTGTTTTTCTTCGTTCATGGCTGTTCCCCGCTATCCTAACGCGGTGGGCACCGAAAAAAGATTTCAGCGCAGATTGCCCCGGTTGATCCACTTATTTTAGACGTATCACAACGACTCGGGTTCCCAACCCATGCACAACCGCCCTGCCGGCACCACAGGGGCACCCGCAGACCGACACAGATTGTAGTCGTTGTGAGTTAGGTAGGCCGAATGGACCCGGGAGAGCGTCTGTGGCGGCCTACAGCTTCTCAGCCGCGATGCTCGCCAACTCGCTGCGTTCGCTCTTGGCGAGCGTGATGTGGCCGACCATGTGCTGGCCCTTGAGCCGCTCGATCATGTAGGACAGTCCGTTGCTGGAGGCGTCCAGATACGGGTTGTCGATCTGGGCCACGTCGCCGGTGAGGATGATCTTCGTGCCCTCGCCGACGCGGGAGACAATTGTCTTGACCTCGTGGGGCGTAAGGTTCTGCGCCTCGTCGACGATCATGAACTGGTGCGGGATCGATCGGCCACGGATGTAGGTCAGTGGTTCAAGCACCAGCTGACCGGACTCCATCAGCGACTTGATCCGCTGCTCGGCCGGCTTGGAGTCGGCGTGCTGAGTCCCGCTGCCCCGGGTGGACATCAGGTAGCTGAGGTTGTCAAAGATCGGCTGCATCCAGGCGGAGAGCTTCTCGTCCTTGTCGCCGGGCAGGTAGCCGATGTCCTTGCCCATGGGCATGATCGGACGCGCGACCAGCATCTTGTCGTAGCGCTTCTCGGTGAACGTCTTGGCCATCCCGGCAGCGATCGCCAGCAGCGTCTTGCCCGTGCCGGCCGCGCCCAGCAGGGTGACGAGCTTGACCTCGTCATCCAACAATAAGTCCATCGCCATGGTCTGCTGGACGTTTCGGGCCATGATCCCGTAGACCGGCTTACGTGGGCCGTGGATCGGGATCGCCTGGTCCGTGTCCGCCAATCGACGCGCGATCCCGGTGTGCGACTCATCGACCGAGTCCTTCAAGACCAGGAACTGGTTGGCATAGAGCTGGTGGTGGACCTCGTCCCCATCCTCGGTCTTCTCGACCAGGTGCGGGGCAAGCTCATCTACTTCCAACTGCTTCTCTTCGTAGAGCGTGTCGATGATCGAGGAAGGGACGTCCAGCGAGAGGTACCCGGCATACAGACGGTCGCTGTCAACCTTCTGGGCCTCGAAGTCTTCGGTCTGAATGCCCAGCGCATCGGATTTCAGCCGGACGTTGATGTCTTTGGTAATAAGGACCGTGTGCAGGCCCTTTTCTTTCAGGCCCCAGGCGACGCCGATGATCCGGTTGTCGGGCGCATCTTCCTTGAGCCACTTGGGTCGATCCTCGACCGCGAACTCGACACGGATCCGACCGCCGTGGCCGTTCCACTTCACGCCCTGCGCCAGGTGGCCCTTGGCACGCAGGCGGTCCAGTTGGCGGATCACCTCGCGGGCTGATCGCCCGATGTCGTCGTTCAGCGTCTTGAACTTATCCAGCTCCTCCAGGACCGTAAAGGGGATCACGACCTCGTTGTCGTCGAACATGTACAACGCACCGGAATTGTGCAGCAGGACGTTGGTGTCCAAAACGAAGTGCTTGACCGTCTGTTCACGGCCTGGCTCGGTTTTTGGCAACTGGGATTCTCCGAGTGACGGAGCGTGTGTGGTCGTACTCATATTGGTGGGTCCATCCCCTCTAAGTCCTGTATCGGCCTATTTTAGGCGTGGCTTACGGCCGGGCCGCCCCGCCTCCCAAGCCGCTGTAACGGCAACTTTTATACGACGCGTGTTAGCATCGTGTTCAGAAACAATATCGGTTATCGGGCCTTAACCCCGCCAAACGCCGCCCCGCAACCGTGCTTGTGCAATACATCCACATCCACGAACCCGACCCGACGCATCAGATCAAGTTGATACATCAACGGCCGGGGCGTGTCCTCCTTCTGGATGTAGTCGAAGACCGCGTCCCGGTATGACACGTCGCGCATCGACACCAGGTAGTCCCCGTACCGCCGCATGGTCATCGCCTGCACCGCGGGGTGTGATTGCTCGATCAGGTCACTGATCCAGAACGACCCGCCGGGGCGCAGGGCGCGGTAGACCTTGGTGAAGACGGCCTCCCACTGATCGTCATCACGCAGGTGGTGCAAGACCGCCGCGGCCATGACGATGTCATAACGCGCTTCACCCAGATCGGCGTCACGGATATCGCCCTGCAAGTCGTTCACGTCCTCAGATGTAGCTTCACCCACGCGCTGCTGAGCGCGGTCCAACATCGGGCGGCTCAGGTCAAGCAGCGTCACATTCACATCGGGACCCGGCAGGCGCTGCAACAGCTTCAGGCTGTAGTTCCCCGCGCCGCAGCCGATGTCTAACACGTCTTTCGCATCGGGCGTGACTAAGGACGCCGCTTCCGTGATGAGATCCATCACCAGCGGCGCATCGATCGTCGCGGCCTGCCCAGTCTCCAGGTTGCTGAAGCGTTCGACATCGTCATCGAAGCGGGTTCGGATTTCTTCGACCGTGGATTTCATACACATGTCACTAACCTCTGCCATGCTCATTCACACAATGGGTGCAATCAGGCCGGCTTGCGCCCGGCAAACACCGCCAACTCAAATACCTTCAGATAACAATCCACGTCGATGAAACCGATCTGCTCAAGCCATCTGCACTGATCCTCAACCGGGACCAGGATATTCGCCTGCTTGTTTTCACTCTCGACGTGCCGGCTTGCTGCCGAGTCATCATGTTGACGGGCCTCATCTCCGGGTTGATTAAATGCGTCAAACGCATCGGTCAGATGCGCCTCCGCCAAATCCGTAGCCCACGGCGAACAGGATGCCACATGTTCGATGTTGATGAACATCCCCTTCGGGGCCAGAAGATCATAGATCTCGTGGTAGATTCGTTTCTTAATCGGGTCGGGCTGGTGGTGGATCGAATATCCACTTATCACCGCATCGAGAGTGCCGGGCCGATCGGCCCGCTGAACCCAGGCCGGGTCCGCGTAGTCGGTCGACTCGATTCTCACACGATCACCGTACCCACCCAGCCTGCTGACCGCCGCGTGGAGCATCGGCTCAGAAAAATCCAGCAGCAGACCCGTCGACTCCGGAAAACGATCCATCATCGCCTCGCTTAACACGCCGTCGCCGCAGCCCAGATCTATAAAACGTCTGATCGGTCGGCCCGAAGCCGACAGCAGCCGCAGCATCACATCGACCTGTTCGTCGGCGAGCGGGATCGCCCCACGTATACCCTCGAGATAGCTGCGTGCAATCTCCTCGGTCTGCCAGATCGTGTCCTTGCGTGTGTCTTTCATGTCTCGCCCTCCCGCTTCACCTTCCAGTCCTCGGCGAGCATCGCGTACTGGACATCATCGACGAACTTACCTTGTCGGTGTACTGCTTTGCGGTGAACCGCCACTCGGTCAAAACCCAAACGCTCGGGGACCGCCTGGCTTCTGGCGTTCTCTAAGGCGGCATAAATCATCACACGATTCAGCCCCATATCGATCAGCGAGTAATCCACCATCGCCCGAGCGGCACGGGTTACGATCCCGTTGCCCTGCGCCGATTCGGCCAGCCAGTAGCCGATCTCCGCGCTGCGGTCGGCGACATTCACACGGGTGTTTCCAATCCCACCGACAAGTTGGCCGTGGTCAACAATCCACATCGCCAGACCTTGACCATCTGCAAAAATTTTGATCGTGTCGCGCATGAAGGATTCACATCCGTCCTCGGTATACTGCGGCGTACACCAAGGCAACCAGCGCCCAAGATGTTCCCGGTTGGCATCAACCAACTCGTAAATATGGTTAGCCAGACGCGGCTCGGGGAATCGCAACTCCAGTTCATCACCCACCCGATGCGTCAACGCAAACGGGGGCGAGGTGGCTTGCCATTCATCGGCGAGCAGGCTGTACTCCACCGCGTCCCAGTACTTCCCGTCCGCCAGCCAGGCCTGACGTGACACGCCCTCCCGGACACACGCAAGCCGTTCAGCGACCGCCAGGCTCGCAGCGTTCCCCGGCGCGACGCGCACGTTGATCCGGTTAAAACCCAGCTCGCGGAAGGTGAAATCACACACCGCACGCACCGCACGCGTCACCGCCCCCCGGCCGCGCGCCCAAGTAGCAAGCCAGTACCCGACCTCGACCTGCTTATTGACCATGTCCGGCCGGATGTGAAACACCACACCCACCAACTCACCGGCCAGCTCGATGCCCAGACTCATGCACCCGGTCTCGGCCGTCTGCAAAAGCCACTGCTTAATATGCCCACGCAGCACCTCGGCGTCCGTCACCTCATTCACCCAGCGCATCCAGGGCAACAACGAGTCACGATTCGCATCCACCACCGCGTACAGCTCCTCGGCGTGTCGAGGCTCGATCAGGCGCAGCGATACCTCGTCGTCGATCTGATAGGTGAACTTCACGACGACACCTCCGCCCCGTCCAGCCCGAGGCTCATCACGACCATGTCGCGGTACTTCCCGTTCACCTTCGCCCGCCGGGGCAGCAGGCCGTCGTGCTGAAACCCAACCTTGCGGTAGAGCCCTATCGCCCGGTTGTTATCAGCGAACACACTCAGCGTCAGAAGGTCCAGCCCGGGATGGGACCGTGCCCAGTCGATGAGTTCGCGCGACATCAAACCGCCTAAGCCCCGACCATGCCAGCGGTTGCGGATCGAGATCCCGAGCACTGCCATATGCTGTTGGCGGACGAACCTTGGCTGAATGATGTCCGCCCAGGCGATAATCTGATCCTCGATCTCGGCCAACAGAATCAGGCTGGAATCACTCTCATTGACCTTATCGATCAGCCGTTGCTCGTCTTCCTTCGAGGGCATCGAGTCCTCGGGGTCTTGCATAATCCCATCGGTTTCCCTTCGTACTTCAACCAAGTAATCGAGTAACGCCTGCGCATCGGCTACACGCGGGCTGCGCAACAACACCTCAGACCCGTCTTCTAACGCAACGGTTTTGGGTGTAAACACACTCATGGCTGGGGCACCTTGCCCGACGGCACTCCGTCGTCATTCAGCGTCGTCGCG
>JAJDCW010000343.1 GCA_029260635.1 Phycisphaeraceae bacterium
GTGCCATACGCAGCAGACGCAGGTCTTTGGGGTTGGCTTCGAGCCGGTCTTCGATCAATACGACCGCCTCACCGGTCCGGCCCGCCGCGTGGTAGGTATCCAGAAGCTGGTCCAGCGCCTTGCCGTCGTTAGGATTCTCGGCGAGCAGCCCTTCGAGGATGGTCGATGCCTGGTCGTAGTTCCGGCTTGCCTCGTGAAGCTGCGCCTGAACCAGACGCCCGGTTCGGCTGTTGGGGATTGTGCCAAGCAGGCGTTTGACCAGCACGCGCCACTTGGCGGTCTGGTCCTCGATCGGTGACTTCTTGCCGGGGGCCGGGTCATATAAATCCAACAACGCGGCGTACAACACCTCGGACCTGGAATCAGCGTTGAGCGCGTCCAGCAGTGTCCGCTCCGCGTCGGTCGCACGCCCCAGTACCAGTTCCAGATTGGCCTTGGTGATGACTAGCCTTGCATCTCCGCCGGTGTCTCGGATCACGCGGTCGATCAACGCGATGGCCTCTTCCGGATGGTCGGTCTTGGCCAGCACGTTCGCCCGCAACAGGATCACACCGGTATGCGTCGAGTCGGCCAACGGCTCCAGCACCGTAGCGGCGTCGGCGTACTCGTCCTGCACGATCAGTGATTTGGCTAACTCGACCCGAGCCACCGCCAGTTCGGGCGACCGCTTCACCGCCTGCTCAAATTCAGCCTGCGCCTCGTCAAACCGCTCAAGCAATGCCAGGCATAGCCCTCGCAGCACGATACGCATCGTTGCGAGGTTGTCCGCCTTAATGTCATCGCCGATGACGTCCAGCAACGCCTGCGCATCTTGAGACTGCGTGACCAGGGACGTGCCGTATTCGTCCGCCTTCTCGGGGGCCTGCGCCATCAAAGAGGCGGTCAACTCGACGGCCTGCTCAAGCGGTTTCGCGGCGTGCGGCGACCGTGCCACGGGCAGCAGGTAATTGCGCAAGAGCACATAAAACGCTCTCTGGTCCTGCGGGGCCTGAGCCAGATGATCGATCAGTAAATCGCGGGCGTCGACGGTCGATAGCACGTCGGCCGTAGCGATCGCCAACGCTTCGGTCCGGCCGTTCTCTTCATAAACCAGACGCAGCGCCTCCGCCACACGGGCCGGGGCCACGCCCTGGCTGACGATATACCTGACCATGGCCAGCGACTGAGCGTCGCCCTGCTGCCGCTGCACCTGTTGAATGACAAGCTGCTGAGCCAGTTCGTGGTCGCTGAGGCGGAGGGCGGCATAGACGCGGCGCTTATCCAGCTTGATCGTGTCGGGCACCCCGGTTTCCAGGGCACGGGTGTAAACGTCTAACGCGGCCACGGGCTGGTCAAGCCGCATGTAGAGGTCACCCAGAAGCTGGCGGGTCACACCGATCTGCCGACGGAGCAGGGTCTGGTCGCGGGCGTAGATCGAGGCCGACATCGGGTTCGAGGTCATCTCGATGTACTGGACAAACTGGTCGACCGCCGCGGCGTCGTGTCCCATGCTGCGCAGCGTGTTCCCGAGGAAGTGGTTTGACAGTTCGGTAAGCGCGGGGTTTGCCTGATCACGCATCAGGACGTCTTGGAACAACACAACGGCTTCTTCGTGGTCGCCCTTCTCGACGGCGAAACGTCCCAGGATAAACAGGCTGTGTGCGTCGTCCGGTGCGAGGTCTACCGCTCGTCGGAAGTATTGAGCGCCCTTGATGCGGTTGCCCGTGCGTGTATAGATCTCACCAAGCAGGCGCAGTAGGGTCGGCTCATTGGGCGCTAACCGCAACGCCAACTCCAGCTGCTTCTTGGCTTCCGAAACATCACCCGAACGCCAGGCGCCACGCCCTGCGACGTAGGCTTTCTGCGCCGCAAGTGGTGGCTGGGCGTCCTCGGCCCGGGGTTCCACCTGCGTGACGGTGTCCAGGAACGCGGGCCTGGGCAGCGGTGCCAGGACTTCGGCTAACGTAAGCTGGGCTTTGGCCAGGCTTTCACCGGTCCGGGGCGTCAGCGTATCCGCGGAAATCCCCGGCGGCATCTCAAGCCCGTAGCGTAGCGTAACCCGGTGATAACGCCTGGATGATGTGCGATCCCCGCCCCCGGACTTGCCGGATTGACAGCCGGTGAACAGCATCAGGCAGACCGCTGATAATACGATGATCCGTCTTGCACGCATGCGGCCGATCCTGCTTTCCAATCTATTACGAATCAGGGGATGACCTTGTTCAGCGGGTAGCTGAAGATCGCGGTCGCCCCGGCCCGCTTGAGCGCCGGGGACAGGTCACGCTCGACCCGCTCCTCCAGCACCACCTCGATCGCGACCCACTTTTCGTCCGCCAGGTCGTTCACCGTCGGGGACTGCTCGGCCGGCAGCAGCTTGAGGATCGCATCCAGCGAAGCCCGCGGCACGTTCATCTTCAGCCCGACCTTCGACTTCGCATCGATCGCCGCCAACAACAGCAGCGCCAGGTCCTCGATCTTAGCCCGCTTCCTGGGGTCATTCCACGCCTGCTTGTTAGCGATCAGGCGTGTCGTTGACGTCAGAAGCGTGTCGATGACACGCAGCTTGTTGGCCCTGAGGGAAGAACCGGTCTCGGTGATGTCAACGATGGCATCGACCAGCCGGGCCTTGACCTCGGTTGCCCCCCAGCTGAACTCGACCTTCTTCACGGCAATGTTGCGGTCCTTGAAGTACCGCTGAGTCGTGCCGATCAACTCGGTCGAGATGATGCCACCGGCCAGGTCCTCGGGCTTTTGGTAGTCCGACTCCTCGGGCACGGCGAGCACCCAGGTCGCCGGGTTGTTCGTCGCGCGGGAGTAACGGAGCTCGCAGACCTCGTGGACATCCGAGTCGTTCTCGACGACCCAGTCGTGGCCGGTGATGCCCAGATCGATCACGCCGTCCTCGACGTATCGGCTGATTTCCTGCGCGCGGAACATGACCGCCGCGAGTTCGGGGTCATCGATGCGCGGAAAATAGGACCGGCTTGGGATCGTGATGTTGTACCCGGCCCGGTCAAACAGATCGACGGTCGCGTCCTGGAGGCTGCCCTTGGGGATCCCGATACGCAGCAGGGCGTCCTGTAGTTTCGTATTCATCAGCTGTCACTTTTTCTTTGCTGTCTTCTTGGTTGTTTTCTTCGTAGTCTTCTTCTTAGTCGGTTTGGCGTCTGATGTCTTGCCTTTGACATTTGCCGCCTTGGTCTTCTTCGTAGTCTTCTTGGCTGGTTCGCGTTTCTGATCTTCACGCGTGGCCTCGACGGTGAACAGTTGCGGCTCTGGCGCTTCCAGGACCGAGGCGGGCGTCTTGCACCCGTCCGACCAGGCCTGCAGCAGCAGGTGCGCCTCGACCGAAGGGTCGCCGGCCTTGAACTGCCTAAGCAGCAACCCCTCAACGTCCGCCGCGGTCAACCCCTCGTCGATCGCTCCCTCTCGCTCCAGCAGCGCGACCAGCTTGTCATCGACCGGGATCGCGTGCCCGCCGAAGCACAACAGCATCACCGACGCGGCGACGTAAGGCGTGATCCCCGTGAGTGTGTCCAGGTAGTGACGCTGCTCCTTCTTGGTCTGTGAAACGACCTTCACCATCTTGTGGTCGTGCTCACGCAGGAAGACGTCGCGCATTGATTCGAGCATCCGCTCAACACGCCAGTACACACGGGGGTACTTCTCACCGATGACATCGACGATCTCCTGCGTGTGGCTGACGCGTAGCTCGTTGTTATCGACCATATTTTCCATCAGCGCGTCGTAGGCCTGCTCGGCCTTACGCCTGGAGCTGTCGGCCTGAAGGAAGGCCATGATCAGCTGTGTGGTCGGTTCATAGGCCTGGGCCTCGATGTTCTTGTGTTTTGTCTTAAGCCGACGCATCAGGGCGTTGAGCTTCTTGATCTGTGCGGGTTCGTGCTTCACTTCGGTCGGTCCTCTGAGGCTGATAGTTTGCCTGGGGCGTGGTTAGTGGTCCGTGTTTATTCCTGGGCAGGCGGGTCGTTTGACTCGGCCGGGTCCGCAGCAACGGGTGGCGTCTTCTCTTCGGCACGGCGGATCGCTTCGTGAACCGCCGACTCTTTCTTCAACGATGGGTCCAGGACGAACCTGAACCGGGGCACGGTGCGTGTCGCCATCTTCTTGAGGACGAGCGTGCGGATGTGCTTCGTCGCGTGCTGGAGGCCATGGATGTTCTTGCTCTCTTTTTCTTCGGGCATGATCGACACGGAGATGGTCGCGTTGGCCATGTCCTCGGTGATCTTCACCTTCGTGATGCTGATGAAAGCGTCGATGCGTGGATCGGCGATGTCCCGCTGGAGGACCTCGGCGATCGCCTTCTTCAGGGTCGCTTCGATTTGTGCGATACGGTGGCTCATAGCTCTTTCTAAATCTCAATCAATCTTTACCCGCGCCGGAAAGTATCTCGATCCGGTGGTCCGCCAGGACAAACCCTCGTCCGGTACGGAGTTTGTTCAGTATCCCGTCCAGCACGCTCTGACAATGCGGCACCGCGGTACTCACCACGGCCATCCCCAATGTCGCCGTCCGGTGTACGTCCTGCGTATCGACCTCGGCAACCGAGACCTGATGCTCCCGGTGCAACCGGTCCTTGAGGCTGGCCACCACGCGTCGTTTATCCTTCAACGACTGTGCCCCGTCGATCGTCAGTTCAACCTGAAGGATGCCGATGAGCATGGGGGTAGATCGTCGATCTACGATCTTAAACCTGCGATCCGAGCAAACCAATACGATTGCCGATCGCAGATCTTCGATGACAGATCAACTAATCCAGTTTCCTCTTGACCTCTTTGACGTTGTAGCAAACGATCGTGTCGCCGGGCTTCAGGTCGTCGTAGCCCTTGAGTCGGATGCCGCACTCCGTGCCGGATCGTACTTCCTTAGCGTCGTCCTTCACACGGCGGAGGCTCTCGATCTCTCGGTTGTCCGTCACGACGACGCCGTCCCGTTCGAGCCGGGCACGTCCGGATTTCTGGAACGTGCCCTCGGTCACGACGCAGCCGGCGATCATGCCCAGCTTGCCGATCTTGAAGACCTGCTTGACCTCGGCCTGGCCCAGGATCTCTTCCTGAGACTCGGGCGTGAGCATGCCTTCCAGAGCCTTGGTCACGTGGTCGGTCACGTCGTAGATCACGCGGTAGAGCCGGATGTCCACGCCACGCTGCTCGGCGATCTCACGCACCGTGCTGGTCGCGACCACGTGGAACCCGATCACGATCGCGTCGGACGCGTCGGCGAGCAGCACGTCGTTCTCGGTCACGCCGCCGACCGCGGAGTGGATGACCTTGACGTTGACCTCGTCGTTGCCCAGTTTTTCCAGGCTCTTGCGGAGCACGTCCATCGAACCCTGCACGTCGGCTTTGAGTACGACGTGAAGCTGGTTGGCCTGACCCGCCTTGATGGTCGCGGCGAAGTTATCGAGCGTCACCTTCGTGCGGCTGGCGAGCATCTTCTGACGCTCGGCGTCGCGGTATTGCTGCGCGACGCTCTCAGCCTTCTGAAGCGTCTGGGTGACATAGAACTTGTCACCCGCGTCGGGGATCTCGTCGATACCCGAGAGTTCCAGCGGGGTCGCCGGGCCGGCATCTTTGATCGACTTCTCGCGATCGTTGGTCATGTCACGCACACGGCCGAATGCACGGCCGATCACGATGAAGTCACCGACCTTGATCTGCCCGTCCTGCACGAGCACGCGCGCTACCGAGCCACGGCCGGGCTGCATCTCGGTCTCGATCACGGCACCACGCGCCGGTCCGCCGTAGTCCGCCTTGAGTTCCAACAGCTCGGCCTGATAGTCCAGGACTTCCAACAGGTCCTGGATGCCCTCGCCGGTCTCGGCCGAGGTCTTGATGATCTCAGTGTCGCCGCCCCAGTCCGCGGGGTTCAGCCCGTGCTCGGCGAGCTGGCCGAGGATCTTCTGAACGTTTTCCTCGGTCGCCAAAGGCAGGTCGCTCTTATTCAACGCGACGATGATCGGGACACCCGCCGCCTTGGCGTGGTTGATCGACTCGATGGTCTGAGGCATCACGCCGTCGTCCGCCGCCACCACCAGCACGACCAGGTCGGTCATCCCCGCGCCGCGGGCACGCATTGAGGTGAACGCCTCGTGGCCCGGCGTATCCAGGAAGACCACCGTCTTGTCCTTGTCGTCGCCACCCTTCACGGTCACGCGGTACGCGCCAACGTGCTGAGTGATGCCGCCGGCTTCGTGGGAAGCAACGTCGGCCTGGCGGATCTTGTCCAGTAGCGAGGTCTTGCCGTGGTCAACGTGACCCAGCACAGTCACAACAGGCGGACGGGGGCGTTCGTCGACCAGTTCGCGTTCGGCAAACTCTTTCTCGACGATCTGCTCGGCGGTCTGCCGCTCTTTCACTTCAAGTTCGATGTCGTATTCCAGGGCGACTTCCATGGCGGCCTCGGTCTCGATCGCCGAGTTGATGTTCGCCATGATCCCCTTCTGGAAGAGATATTTCATGACGTCGGCACCCTTGATGCCGGTCGCGGCGCTGAAGGCCTTGATCGTGATCGGTTCCTCGATCTCGACCTTGCCGCCGGTGACGACCGCGCTCTGAGCGGCCTGGCCGGTGTGTTCGTTCTTGCGGAGGCTGCGGCGGCGTTGCTTGAGGAAGCCGGTTGCGCCGGAGAGCCGGGCGTCCAGCTCTTCCATGTCGGCCTGACTGAAGTTCGTCGGGCCGGCAGGCAGCGCATCACCGGAACGGCCGCGGCGTGTATTCATGCCGCGACGTTTATTGGGTCGTGCGGACCCACCCGGCCCGCCCCCTGCGCCGCCGGCACCCTTGCCGCGTGCCGGGCCACGAGCCCGTGTGATCCCGGGGACACCCTCGTCTTGCCCTTGCGAGTTGTAGCTGCCGCCTCCCCCGCCGCCTTGCTGACCGCCACCCACGGGCCGACGTGGCCGAGGCGCACGTTCGGGCTCGGGCTTCTCGATACGCAAGACCTTGGGGCCCTTGAGCTGGACCTGCTGGGGCTTGGCGAGTTGTTCGCCGACGGGCTTGATGATGTCCGGGCGTGTCGGCACATTGGGCTGACCCATCGGGCCGACGGGCTTAACTTCCTTGGGGGCCTCGGCCGCGATCGCCGGGGGGGCGTCGGCGGGGGGCTGGTCATCGGCGGGGGTGGGCGGGGCTTGTGTTGTTTCTTCAACGGCAGGCGCGTTTTCCACCACCGCGGCCGCCGGGGCTTGTGGCTCCGCTTGGACCTCTGGCTTGGCCTCGGGCGCCTTCTTCGTAGCCTTGGTCGCCTTGGTGGCCTTGGTGGCTTTTGTAGCCTTTGTGGCTTTCGTCGCCTTGGTGGCTTTCTTGGCGGGTGCCTCAACCGGCGCATCCAACGTCGCCGTCGCTGTAGACGCATCGCCCCCGTCGGCGTCGTCCGTCTTCTTGGCGGCGGCCTTCTTACGCGGCTTGCGGACCTTCTTCAGGTCCACCTTCTCCGCGGTCTCGACGGCGGTCCCGGAATCGGCCGCCGCTTCACCGAACCACTGCTGGATGGTCACGGCCAGGCCGATCTTCACCGTCGACATGTGATTCGTGATACCGGGAACGCCTTCGGCTTCGCACTTCTCGACGATGGCCTTGCTCTTGACGCCCAGCTCTTTGGCTAATTCGAATACGCGCTTGGCTTTGGCCAAGTCCTGCTCCTTCCGGCCTTATACCTGGCCGGCCTTGGGTTCAACGGCACCCTGATTGGCCCGTCGGGATTCATTCACCACCTGAGATCGGTCTCAGGCGGTCTCGGTACTGGTCTGCTTATCCGCGTCGGCATCGGCCTCCGCAGCTTCATCACCCGACGCTTCGGCATTGCCGGCGTCGTCGGGGGTTGCTTCCTCTTCGGTAGCGGCTTCTTCGCCGGCGGCCTCATCAGCCTGCTCGCTCTGCCGGTTCTCGAGCATGTCCACGATGTCGCCGGACTGCGAGCCGGGAAGGATCGCACCCAAAACAGATGCCGCCTGCGCTTCGCCCGGCATCGAAGCCCGCTGGGCCTCTTCCTGCTGACGGTTGCGCTCGGCCTCTTCCTTCTCCTTGGCCTGCTCCTCAGCAACTTCCTTGGCACGGACCGACGCGGTCTCGACCATCCGCTCGGCCAGCTCTTCATCCATACCCAACGTCTCTTCCAGGTACGGCGCGCCGACCTCTTCCAGGTCGAACACACTGATCACGCCCAGCGCTGCCAGCTTGTCGATCTGTTCCTCGTCCAGCCCGTCGATAGTCTTCAGGCAGGCCTCGAGAACGTCCAGGCTCTTGGTGAATTCGGCGGGCGTCAAGATGTCAACGTCCCATTTGGTCAGCCGCGCGGCCAGCCGCACGTTCTGCCCACGCTTGCCGATCGCAAGCGAAAGCTGGTCTTCATTGACCACGACGGTCGCACGACCCAGCTCGAAGCACAGCGAGATCTCTACGACCTCGGCAGGTTTCAAAGAGTTCTGAATCAGGATCTGGCTGGACTCGTTCCAGCGGACGATGTCGATCTTCTCGCCGCCTAGCTCATCGACGATGTTCTTGATCCGGCTGCCACGTACACCGACGCACGCGCCGACCGCGTCGACCTTCGAGTCGATCGAGCTGACCGCGATCTTCGTGCGGTGCCCCGGCTCGCGGGCCATGGCCTTGACTTCGATAATCCGCTCGGCGACTTCGGGCACCTCGACCTCGAACAGGCGGCGGATAAAGAGTTCATCTCCACGGCTCAGCACGATCTTCACCTGGTTGCCCGCGTCGCGGACGTCCAGAATCAGGCATCGGACCCGCTCGCCGGGCTGGTGCTGCTCGCCGGGGATCTGCTCGCTGCGGGGCATGAAGCCCTCGGCCCGGCCGATCGACACGACCAGTGAACCGCCCTCGTATCGCTGCGCCATGCCGGTGGTCAACTCGCCGACGCGGTCGATATATTCGTTGTAGATGCTGGCCCGCTCGTCCTCGCGGAACCGCTGGATCATCACCTGCTTGGCGGTCTGGGCGGGGATACGGCCCAGGTCGTCCAGGTCGATCTCGTCCTCACCACGCCAGACGCGGATCTGCCCGGTCAGCCGATCGACCTCGCTGGTGAACTCATCGGTATCCAATGCGTTGTAGTGCTTGCGCGCGGCCGAGACCATCGCCTGCTCGATATCCGAGAACAGCGATTCCTTGTCGACGTTCCGGTCCCGAGAGATCGAGTCGATCAGCCGCAGCATTTCCGCGTTATTGATGGCCATGTCGTTTCCTGCTTTCTTACTTGCTTTGATCCCAGGCCCGCCTGATACGGTCCATCCCGTATCGCTCGAGCCCGGTGTTTGCCGGATTGTCGTCCACGCTTAAAAGGGCGGCGGACACAAGCCCTGAGAATCATCCAAACAAAAAACCACGAAGCGATCCGCTCGTGGCCAAGGCAGTCATCGGTCGGTCATAGGCTTTAAACAAAGCCCGACCGAAGCCGGCAGGATGCACGGGTCACAGGCTAAGCCCGCATAGCATCTCCTTTCCCGCGGCCCGACCGCTCGAGGAGGCCCTGGGGCCTTGGCATACCGTCGCAGCGGAGGTGATGGGCCAGACCCATCACTTGTCCGATGCTCCCGTGCCAATCTTTGCCTGTCTCTGATGCATCCGATTACTGCCTCAGGCTACACAATCCCCATCGACACCACGCCGACGGTGAACCCCTAAGTCTACTTAAACCCCACTCCGTGTCAAGAAATCGCCGGTTTCAGCCGCGCGCTCGGCGGGGATGCCCCAACCCCCGGATTATCGCCCTCAAGCCCCAATGAGGCCCCTATCTGCGGCACCGACACAGCCACCCACACGCCCCGGCTCCCATGAGAACCGCTGATACCGGCTCAGGGACAAGGCTCACCGTCAGCATCGCCGTCGGATCAATAAACTCAACTCGGCCCAACAGAGGGTCATATCTGGATGAGTTCAACTCAAAACTAAACGGCGTGCCATCGGCTAAGAGGCCTTCCAAAATGACATCTCGATCGGTGATGACTAAAGGTAGACCTGCTGCAAGGCCCGTCGTTAGATCGACGCCATCGAGGACGAACGACTGCCCGATGAAGTTGATCTCGCTGCCGGTATAGGCTGAAAATAGCTCA
>JAJDCW010000344.1 GCA_029260635.1 Phycisphaeraceae bacterium
ACAAACGAGAACGCCGCAGCAACGTACCAAAGGGAACTAGAAATAGAGCCGAGAAAGAGCCCGATGATTCCGAGAATGAAAAACATTCCCGCCAAAAGCACGAGTCCGCGTCGAGTCAATGCAAAGAATCTCGTTGTTTCACCCATGACACCAATAGAATAAAGGCAGTCACATCGACAGGTCAAGGATATTCTTGTTTAGCGGCGGATCAGAGATCCGCACGTTGGCCCGCAGGGGCAAGCCCGGCGATCTGCGATCGCCCGCTAAACGGGAAAGCGATGTGTGGTTATCTGCGGTGACGGTTTATGGCCGTCATGCCGAGAAATAAGATACCTAGCGTCGTGGGTTCGGGGATGTTGGCGGCTTGGGGCACACCGCTGTTCCAATTACCCAATACAGTGTTGAGGTCGTCGATGCCGACGAAGCCGTCGCCGGAGGGGTCGGCCAGGGGGTGGGCGTCGGCCATTGGCTGGTTCCAGTTCGAGAGGATGAGGGTGAGGTCGTTGATGCCGACGAAGCCGTCACCGTCGAGGTCGCCCGGGAGGAAGGCGCGTTCATCCACGAGCAGGTACTGGTCGACACCAGCCATGAAAGACATCGTGCGTCCGCTGGGGAAGTAGACGTGGACGAAGGCTTCGGTGGCCAGGCCCAGCCCGAACTCCAGGCCCAGGCTGCTGGTGCTGCCGGCGCTGCTGGTGCCCGAGGCGACCTCGCGGATGAGTGTTTCGTTATCTTGGATGACGCCGTCGCCGTTCAGGTCGGCGGTGATGGTGGCACGTGCGCCGATGGCGTCGCGTGACGAGAAGAAGCCATCGGGACCGGGGGTGGTGTGGTCACCGACGAGTTCAAGAACGAGGTAATGGTTCTCGCCGTCGTACGTGTTTTCGTAGAGCTTGGAGACACCGTTGCTTGCGTTGCTGTTCCAGGGGTTGATGACCATCAAATCGGTCTGGCCGTCGCGGTTGAAGTCGGCGGATGCCGAGCCGCGTCCGATGTAGGTCTCGGTGAGCCCGGCGAGGGCGGCTGTGTCGATATTGGACAGGCCGTCCGGCCCGTTCATGTACAGCGCGTCGGGGACGTTCATGTCGGTGGTGACATAAATATCTGCGAACCCGTTGTTATCGAAGTCTTCCCACTGGGTGCCCCAAGAAAATAGGCTGGGCTGCTGATTGCTGTGAACGAAGTCAAGCGTGCCGGTGTCGGAGAGCTGGTTGATCCAGACGTCGTTCTGCCCGGCGCTGGGGGCCTGGCTCAGGTCGCTCCAGTCGGTAATGTAGATGTCCAGGTCGCCATCGTTTTCGAGGTCGGCGACCGCGATCCCCATCGCGCCGCCGGTCATGTGCCCGAAAGGGGTCGGGAGGTTGTAGGTCTCCAACGACATGCCCAGCCAGTTGCCCTGGTCGTTCGCGCCGCGGTTGATGTAGAGCATGTCGCGGTCGTCGGGGCCGCCGACTTTGTTGCTGACCAGCAGGTCCGGCCAGTGGTCGTTGTTGAAGTCGGCCCAGTGGACGGCCTGCGAGGAACTGTAGCTCTGGATGTCGGTCGAGTGTGCTCCGGTAGCGGTTTCGAAGCCTTCGAGGCCGTAAGCGACCGTCTGGTCGGTGAAGGTGCCGTTGCCGTTGTTCTGGTAGAAGATGTCACGTTGCCCGGGTTTCTGGCCGGGCTCTAATCCGCCGGAGAGGTAGAACTCGTCGTGGTTTCCGATGTAGAGGTCCAGGTCGCCGTCGCGGTCCGGATCGGCCCAGGCGGCGGCGAGCCCGTCGTCCAGACGTGTGCCGGCGTGGGTAGACAGCGCGAGCCCGTGATGGCCGTCGTTGACCCCGGGGGTCGGGTCGGTCCCGTAGGTCTTGTCGATAAACATGAACTGCCCGGTGTTGGCCAGCTGGTTCTGATAGAGCTGGTGGGTCTGGTTCCAGTTGATGACGAAGATGTCCTGGTCGCCGTCGTTGTCGTAGTCGGCGGAGACAGCGCCGTTGCTGTTGGCGGTGGAGACGGCCCCCACAAGGCCGGACGCGCGGACGAACGTGCGGCCGGGCCCGTCGGGCGTGTTGATGAACAGGCCGTTGCTGAATCCCGCGGAGCGGATCATATAGATGTCGGCGTAGCCGTCGTTGTTCAGGTCGTTGAAGATCACCCCGGGGCCGTGGCCGTCGCCGGGCGTGGACACGAAGTTGGTGGAAAGGTCCGGGGAGCCTGCGGTGACATCGGTGAAGAGCGTCTGGCCGAAGGTGGCCGGCCCCGTCATCACAGCCACAAGCATAGCGCAGCCGCGTCCCGAACGATGAAGCAAAGATATCCGCCAAGGCCTGTCAGTCATGCGCTGCTATCTGATTTAGATCGAGGGGTATATCCGTCTATACGCAGGCCCCCCACCGCCTGTGACACCGCCCCCAGAGCCAGACAGGTATTGTAAGGAACCGCCCGGCGTACGGGTAGGGAAAAACACTCAACCACCGATTTGTGGTGTATAAAGCGGGAGTTTAGGGTATCTGGTGGGTTTTTTGTCCCGCGGGTCGCAACTATCTATCATGCCGAGAAGTTAAGGAACAACCCAACCAACACCAGCCGGAGCCCGCCATGTCCGCACCCGATGACCGCCGATATCTGGAGAGCCATGAGTGGCACAAGCCCCAGGGCGACCTGGTCCTGATCGGGATCAGCCAGTTCGCGGTGGATGAGTTGACGGATATCACCTACCTGGAAGTCACGGCCGACGGCGAGATCGGCAAGGGCGACCCGCTTGGTGAGATCGAGTCGGTCAAGGCGACCAGCGAGTTGTACTGCGGGATCGACGGCGAGGTTGTCGAGGTGAATCAGGCGGTGGTCGATGACCCGTCGCTGATCAACCGCGACTGCTACGGCGAGGCGTGGATCGTCAAGGTCCGGCCAAGCGACCCGGGACAGGTGGACACGCTGATGGCGGCGGACGACTACGAGAAGCAGGCGTCGCACTAGCAGGGGTCGGGGATCGGAAAGAAGTTGAAACTCGGATGGGTGCGGATGCAAACGGATTTGAACCGGGAGCGCGGGAGGTTTTTTCTGTCTTGTTTGCCTGCTCTTCATCCGTTTGTATCCGCATGTATCCGAGTAAATACCGCTTGACTGGCTGAGACGGAGGGTTTGGCCCTGATTCGGGTGGTCGGGTAGACTGTTTACATGATTACGGACGTGCATACCCGGGTCTGGGACAACGCAGACCAGCTTGGTCGAGCCGAGGAGACGCTCCGCCGTCGGCCTAACAAGCCCTGGCAGCGGCCGGACGCTTCACCGGATGCCCATCACGAGGCGATGCACCCGGTACGCAGCGCCCTGATCCTCGGATTCGACAGCGCGTACCTGGGGGCCTCGATCTCACACGAACAGATCGCCAGCTACGTCTGCAAAGACCCGGGGAAGTACCTGGGCGTGGCGGGGATCGACCCGACGCGCGGCGACGCTGTCAAGAGCCTGGAGCGGGCCAAGGAACTGGGGCTGGTCGGCGTGACGGTGAGCCCGGCGGCGCAGGCCTGCCACCCTTGCGATACCCGGGCGATGGAGCTCTACGAGGCCTGCCAGGCGATGCGGGTGCCGGTGCTGTTCGAGTCGGCGACGCTGCTGGCAAGAGACGCGAAGCTGGAGTTTGCCCAGCCGTACCTGCTGGACGAGGTTGCGCGTTCTTTCCCGGAACTGAAGATCGTGATCTCGTCGCTGGGCGACCCATGGGTGCATCAGTGCCTGACGCTGATCGACAAGCACCCGACGGTGTACACGGACCTATCCGACCTGGCGACCCGGCCGTGGCAGTTGTACAACGCACTGATCCTTGCGCACCAGCAGAGCGCGACCGGGCGGATTCTCTTCGGCAGCAACTACCCGTTCTGCCAACCGGAGAAGGCGATCCTCTCGATCTATTCGATTAATACATTCACACAGGGGACGCCGCTACCGAGCATCCCGCGCGAGCAGCTGCGTTCGATCGTGGAGCGTGACGCGCTGGCTTGCCTTGGTTTGCGCGAGCCCAACGGGGACGAGCCTTCGGGTACTGCCCCGACCCATGAAACATTGAAGATCCCCTCGGCCCACTCGTTCAAGGACGCGGACTCGGCATGACGCCAAAGAAACTCGCACATCGGGCATGGAGGCTTGGCGTACTATCTTTCGTAGCGCTGGTGCTGATGGGTTGCGCCGCAAGCAACGACCCGCACGACGGCGACCTGGTGATCCAACGCCGGGCCGACCCCAACGACATCAAGGTCGGCGGGTTTGATCGCGGGATCTACAGCCACGACGGGCCGAGCATCCTGACGGTCTTGCTGACGGAAGGCCCAGAGGACAACCCGACACGCGCCCTGATCGTGCGGATGTTCTGGAAACCCAAGGCGGCGGCGACACCCTTGGACGAGACCGCGACCAACGCAACCGTGCAGTACATCATATTTAAGAACGGTGACGCAGACGGTGAATCCGGGGGACCATCCGGTGGTAACTCCGGTGGTAACTCCGGGGGGGTCGGGGTCTACTCCGGCGGCGGCTTCCTGTACCCCGAGACCCAGCCGGGCGGCGCGGTGCTGACCGCGAATCTCTGGCAGGCGACGCTGAGCCTGGCCGACCAGAGCGAGGGATTCCAGGACACGCTTGGTCCATCGATCCTGCGTGGTCGGTTCAACGCCAAGCGGGACGACGAGGGGATGATCGACGCGGTGCGACGGGTCAACATCGCGGTGAGCGAGGCACTGGGCGTCCCGAGGTTTGTCAGAGTCGATTAAGTACTGGATTTTCACGGCTTATCCCGTTGTTGATCGATAAGTCTTAGGGGGCGACCCGGCACGAGCCGGGATCGTTAAGCCACGATCAGGGGTGTGGCTGGGCGTCTTACTCAATCTCAACTTCACTTCACACATTAGGAGACGGACCTTGAGCACCACCCGCTTTCGCCCGTTGCCATTCGACCTGTTCAAATTACTGTCCTGCCTGCTGGTGATAGCGGTCTCGCTGTCCGTTGTAGCGCCTACTGTCGCGCAGGACGAAGCCGAAGAACCGGCGGGCGTGGTGGACACGGCGGTAGAGGCTGTTGAAGACGCGGCGGACAAGACCACGGACACGGCGGTCAAGCTCGTGGACGAAGCTAAGGAAGTTACGGCGGAGGTCGCCGAAGACGTTAAAGACACCGCGACGATGGTGTTGGAAGAAGCCAAAGACGTGGCGGCGGGTGTCGCCGAGGGCGTCGAGAAAGCCGCGGCGGTGGTCACCGATGAGGTAAGTGAGGCCAAGGCGGATATGGATGAAGCGCTTGGCGAGGGCGGCATCAAGACGATCGAGAAGAAGCTGGACGACGCGTTCGGCGAAGTGAACGGCTGGCTGGCGCCGATCCTGTTCGTAGACATCACCGCCGGGGCGTTCAAGACCGAGAAATTAGACGCGGACGGAAACGCAGTGCTCGACGGCCCGGGCATCCCCTTGATTATCGCGCTGCTGCTGGCGGGCGGCATCTTCTTCACGTTCCGGTTCGGGTTTATCAATATCCGGCTGTTCTTCCACAGCCTGGCGGTGATCCGTGGCAAGTACGACAACCCGGACGACCACGGCGAGATATCACACTTCCAGGCGTTGACCTCGGCGCTGTCGGCGACGGTCGGCCTGGGCAACATCGCGGGGGTCGCCATCGCGATCAACCAGGGTGGCGCGGGCGCGGTGTTCTGGATGTGGGTCGTGGCGGTCTTTGGGATGTGTTCGAAGTTTTCATCCTGCACGCTGGCGCAGGTCTACCGCAGGGTCGAGCCGGAGGGCCAGAAGACCGAACACATCCTCGGCGGGCCGATGCTCTACCTGGACCGGGGGATGCGCGACATGCTGGGGAACGTGATCGGCTGGCCTTTGGGCAAGATCCTGGCGATCTCGTTCGCGTTTTTTGCCATCATGGGGGCGCTTGGCGGCGGCAATATGTTCCAATCCAACCAGACTGCCGAGATCGTGTCGTGGGTCATCCTCGACGGCGACAAGAGCTACGCCTGGGTGGTCGGCGTGCTGATGGCCATCCTCGTCGGGCTCGTGATCGTCGGGGGGATCAAGCGGATCGGCGAGGTGACCTGCCGGATCGTGCCGCTGATGTGTGCGTTCTACTGCCTGGTGTGCCTGCTGATTATCTTGAATAATTATCAAGCGGTGCCGGAACTATTCAGATCTATATTTAATGAGGCGTTCAACCTCAAGGCCGCGGGCTGGGGTGGGCTGATGGCGATCTTTGTCACGGGCGTGCAGCGTGGCGCGTTCTCGAACGAGGCCGGCCTGGGCTCGGCGGCGATCGCACACTCCGCGGCGAAGACCGATGAACCCGTGCGCGAAGGCGTCGTCGCGATGATCGGGCCCTTCATCGATACGATCGTGGTCTGCACGATGACCGCGCTGACGATCCTGATCACGCAGGGGCAGTTCGAGGAGTCGGCGCTGGGCGACACGGCCGGGTGGACCCGTGGTGCGGCGATGACCGCCGAGGCGTTTGGCACGCTGCATGGTTACATGCCTTTCCTGCTGTGCTTTGCCGTGTTTGTCTTCGCCTACTCGACGATGATCTCCTGGAGCTACTACGGCGAACGGGCCAGCGAGTATCTGTTCGGGAAGGCCGGCATCTGGCCGTTCCGCATCGTGTTCCTGGTGTTTATCGTGATGGGGCCGATCGTGAGCCTGACCAATGTGCTGGACTTCACCGACCTGCTGATCCTGTCGATGGCGTACCCGAATATCATTGGGATGGTCATCCTGTCGCCGAAGGTCGCGAAGCTGGCCAAGGACTACGTGCGTCGGCTCAAGTCCGGCGAGATGAAGACCTACGCCCAGAAGAAACGCGACATGGATGGGGAGCCGTCGATCTAGTTCAAGTACGATGGGCGATTGATTACTGATAGAAGCCCAACTAAGCACGACATACCTTATGCCAGAATCCGAGCGAAGAAGTGACAGGCCCGATGAAGTGACCCCCCCACTGCCGCTACTGGCGGCGCGTGGCGCAATCGGCGGGGTGTTGATGGGGTTGGCGAACCTGGTCCCCGGGATCAGCGGCGGGACGATGCTGCTGGCGGCGGGCGTGTACCCCAGATTCATCAACGCGATCGGCGAAGTGACGGTCTTGAAGTTCCGCAAGGCCTCGCTGCTGCTGCTGGGGGCGGTCATCGTGTCTGCGTTGGCGGCGATCGTGTTGCTGGCCGGGCCGGTGAAGGACCTGGTCGTGAATCATCGATGGATCATGTACAGCCTGTTCATCGGGCTGACGCTGGGGGGCGTGCCAGTGGTGATGCGACTGATCGGTAAAGACCGGGGGGCGCGCGTCTGGGTGTCGGCGGCGTGTGGGTTTATCGCGATGGCGGCGCTCGCCTACGTCCAGATGCAGGGCGGGGGCGGCACGGAGCGTGCGGGGTTTGTGATGATGTTTATCGCGGGTGTCGCCGGAGCCAGCGCGATGATCCTGCCCGGCGTCAGCGGCGGCTACCTGCTGCTGGTGCTGGGCGTGTATGTGCCGATTTTAAGCGGGATATCGTTGGCTAAGGACGCGGTGAAGGCGGGGGATGCCGCCGCGTTGATGGAGCCGGTTCTGGGCGTGGTGTTGCCGGTGGGCGTCGGGGTCGTGGTCGGGGTGGTGGTGGTGAGCAACGTGTTACGCATGCTGCTCAAGCGGTGTGAGAAGCCGACGCTCGGGGTGCTGCTGGGGCTGTTGCTAGGCGCGGTCGTGGGTTTGTGGCCGTTCCAGCAGGGGGTGGAGCTGAAAGTGGGATCGATCTTGAAAGGGCAGACCGTGGTGCTGGGTTCAACTGAACCGTACGGAGATGAAGGCTGGGTAACTACTACATACATTTACAAAGAAACGGGTAAACCGGTCGATATCGATGATTACCCAACGGAGATTTTTACTCCGACAACCGTGCAGGTGATGATGGCGGCGGGATTGGTTATGGTAGGGTTTGTCACCACGCTCCTGGTTGATAAGGTCGGGGGCGGCAAGGCGGCGGCAAAGGGTAAAGACATGCCTCACCAAGATGGTGGGGCTATATAGGCGCGGCATCCTGCTGCGGAAATTTCAAACGAGCGGGGTATTTTAACGCGGATGGAGAGGCTGATGAATGTATTGGTAACAGGCGGAGCGGGTTATATCGGGTCGCACGCGGTGCGGCACCTGGTCGCGGGTGGGC